>JAFAKZ010000083.1 GCA_019234745.1 Burkholderiales bacterium | reverse complement strand
GTGATCGTGGACGAGGAGCACGACGCCAGCTACAAGCAGCAGGAAGGCTTGCGCTACAGCGCGCGCGATATGGCCGTGGCCCGCGCCAAGCGCGCCGATGTGCCTGTTGTGCTGGGCTCGGCCACGCCCAGCCTGGAGAGCTGGCACAACGCTGACTTAGGGCGCTACAAACACGACTACCTGCGCCTGCGTGCGACGCCGGGTGCCAAGCCGCCCACCTGGCGCCTGATCGGCACGCGCCGTACGCCAATGACGGACGGCCTGCACCCCACCACCTTGGGTGCCATTGCGGAACGCCTGGCCCGCCGCGAGCAGACACTCATCTTCCTGAACCGGCGCGGCTACGCCCCCGTCATGCACTGCAGCGAATGCGGCTGGCTGGCCGCCTGTACACGCTGCTCGGCACGGCTCACCGTGCATCTGCGCGAGGGCCGGCTGCGTTGCCACCACTGCGGCTGGGAAGAACGCCTGCCGCCGCGCTGCCCCGGCTGCGGCAATGCCGACCTCAAGCCGCTGGGGCAGGGCACGCAGCGCCTGGAAGACGTGCTGGCAGCGCGCTTCCCACACGCCCGCGTGATGCGCATCGACCGCGATAGCACGCGCCGCAAAGGCAGCTTCGAGAAGGCGCTCGAAGCTATCCACGATGGGCGCATCGATATCCTGGTAGGCACGCAGATGCTGGCGAAGGGGCACGACTTCCCCCGCCTGACGCTGGTCGTCGTCACAGGGGCGGACAGCGGGCTCTATTCGGCCGACTACCGCGCGGCCGAGCGCCTCTATGCGCAACTTGCGCAGGTTGCGGGTCGCGCCGGGCGGGCCGAACACCCAGGGGAAGTGCTGGTACAGACGGACTTCCCCGAACATCCGCTCTACCAAGCCTTGTTGGCCGACGACTACGATGCGTTTGCCCGGGGGGAGTTGAGCGAGCGGCAATTGGCAGGTTTCCCCCCCTATCTTCATCAGGCGGTATTGCGTGCCGAAGCGGCTAAACTGGAAGAGGCGCTGACCTTCCTGTGCAAGGCGGTCACATTGGCGCCGGTCGTGGAGGGCGTAACCGTGTGGGATCCCGTGCCGGCGACGATGACACGACTCGCCAACCGCGAGCGGGCGCAGGTACTGGTGCAGTCCCATTCGCGCCCGCGCCTGCAGAGCATGCTGGCGGCCTGGATGGCAGCCCTGCGCCAGGAACGCGCGGGCAAGATACGCTGGTCCCTGGATGTCGATCCTCTGGAGCTCTGATGCGCTTCCTGCCGCAACCCGCCCTCTTGAGCCTGCTGCTGACCGCACATGCGCTCTGCGCACCCGTGGGCGAGGATGAGCACGAGCAGCCGTCCGAGATCAATGGCATGCGCCGTGGCTGGGTGATCGATACGCAGGATCGCGAGGCCGTGCGCCTGTTCTGGCGCGTGCGCTACCGCGCTGCGCCGCCCTCGGGCTTCTGGAACGGCAATCTGCAAGACTGCAACCCCGGTGAGACCCTCAAGGCGCATCGCGAGGCGTCGCTGGCGCGTATCAACTGGTTCCGCGCCATGGCCGGCGTGCCGGCTGATGTGCAGGAAGACCCCGCGGCTACGCGCAAGACACAGGCGGCAACCCTGGTGGTGATGGCGAATCACCGCATCTCGCACGATATCGATGCCTCTTGGCGCTGCTTCTCCGACGACGCCAAGGAAGGGGCGAGCAATTCGCTGCTGGGCATGGGCGCCAACGGCCCCGAGGCGGTCACCAACTTCATGCGCGACGATGGCCCGGAAAATGCGGCCGTGCACCATCGGCGCTGGCTGCTCTACCCGCAGTCGAAGTTCATTGGCCTGGGTGACGTGCCCAATGCAGACAAGGCGCAGGACGCCAGCGGCTTTACGGCATTCGACGGCCTGTACGGCAGCAACCGCCCCCATGTCGTCCATGATTACGTGGCCTGGCCGCCGCCCGGTTGGGTGCCCTATGAGGTGGCGTTTCCCCGTTGGTCGTTTTCGCTGCCCGGCGCCGACTTCAGCGCGGCGACGGTGACAGTGGAGCTGGCGGGCGCGCCATTCGCCGTGCAGATCGAGCCGCCCAACGACACGGCGGGGGAGCCGAGCATTGTCTGGCGCATGGATGCGGCGAATGATCATCTGCCCAGGCCTGTACGCGA
Source organism: Burkholderiales bacterium (assembly GCA_019234745.1). GTDB lineage: Bacteria > Pseudomonadota > Gammaproteobacteria > Burkholderiales > Chitinimonadaceae > JAFAKZ01. The sequence goes on along the minus strand of JAFAKZ010000083.1, from coordinate 8,635 downwards.
CACCAGCTATCACATCATCATCGACGGTGTGAAGCTGGGCAGCAATGTCCGACGCTTTGCCTACGATGTAAAAGTATTCGACCCGGACGCGCCGGCACCTGGCAAGCACGAAGCCATCGTGATCGGCCCCGCGCATATTGGGGCTGCCGGCGCCATCTTCGCCGTGCCGCCCCAACCGGGAGCGACGGGTTCGGAGTGGCGGGCCATCTATCTGCAGCCCCTGCCGCTGGCGCAGGGGGCCGAGCACGGCTACGGCGCGTTTTCCTACGCCGGCAGCAACGACTACCCGGTGATTCAGGCCCAGGTGGTTGCCAGCAGCAAGCAGGCTTTCCGCCTTGCACATACCCACCTGGGGGACGAGGTGCTGGCGCTGGCCCAGCCCATCGTCGCCACCGCCCAGACGCATCTCAGCTTCAAGAGCCGGCGTGGCGTGGCGGGTAGCGACGAAGTGGCGAACGTGGATGTGCTGGTGGAAGGCCGTGACGACTGGGAGACGGTCTACACGCAACGCAGCGACGGAACCATGGCGAGTGCCGAGAAGGAATTCAGCGCGCATCAGGTAGACTTGTCGCCCTACGCGGGGCGCTTGCTGCAACTGCGCTTTCGCTATGCATTCGCCAACGGCAGCTATTTCACGCCGGACGATGCGCGCGTGGGTTGGTATCTGGATGATATCCGGCTCGACGGCGCCTACCGCGTGGTGAGTATGGGGGAGCCCACGCGCAGCGCGGGCGGAAAATTTGAATTCAAACCGGAACGCAGCGGCGAATGGCGCCTGCAGGCTCGGCCGCTCGTATACCGGGCGGCAGGCGACTGGGGGCCGCTGGCGGCGGTGACTGTGGAGTAGTGATGGGCGTGAAGGGATGGATGCAGGCGTGCCTGTTGGCCGCGATGGCGACCGGCGCGATGGCGCAGACGCTGCCGGCAACGGTGGCCGCTGCGCTCAAGGCGGTCAAGGTGCCGGAGAGCGCAGTAGGTGTGATCGTGATGCCGCTCGACGGCGGTGCAGCCGCGTTGGAAAACCACGCAGACGACGCACTGAACCCGGCGTCTACCATGAAGCTGGTGACGACCTTCGCTGCGCTCGAGAATCTGGGGCCTGCCTTCCAGTGGCACACAGGCCTATATACCGATGGCGCAATCGAAGGCGAGACGCTCAAGGGCAATCTCTATATGCGTGGCGGCGGCGACCCGGCGCTGACCTACGAGCGCGTCTGGTTGCTGCTGCGTGATCTGAAGGCCGCGGGTGTGCGCCGCGTGGCGGGCGACCTGGTGCTGGACCGCAGCTACTTCAAGCTGCCGGCGGCACGGCCCGATGCCGAGCCCTTCGATGCCCAGCCCGAGCGCGCCTACAATGTGGGGCCCGATGCGTTGCTGATGAACTTCAAGGCGCTGCGCTTTGATATCACGTCGGACGACCATACGGCCACCGTACGTGCGGATCCCGACATGTACGGCGTGAGTGCCGTGTCGCGCTTCAAAGTCGTCGCCATGCCCTGCGAGAGCTGGCGCGCGGGTTGGGAACGGCCGGAAATTGTCAGCGAGGGCGGGCAGGTACGCGTGACGCTGCAAGGGCGCTTCCCGCGCAATTGTCGGCAGGACCGCTACCTGGGCCTGCTGGACCCCGTCGAATTCGCCGACCGCCTCACGCGCGGGCTGTGGACCGAGCTGGGCGGCAGCATCGCCGGCAAGACGCGCGAGGGTGTGACGCCACCCGACGCGCAGCGCTTTGCCGACCAGGCTTCCCCCGCACTGGCCCAGGTCATCCGCGACGTGAACAAGCTGTCGAACAACACGATGGCGCGTACCATCTTCCTCACGCTGGGCGCGGAACACCCGCAGCCTGGTCGCGACAGCGCCGCTGCCGCCGTGCAACTGGTGAACGAGTGGCTGGGCAAGCGCGGCCTGCGCTTCCCTGAACTGACGCTGGAAAACGGTGCCGGCCTGTCGCGCGAAGAGCGCATCAGCCCGCGCCACCTGGCGCAGCTGCTGCAAGTGGCAGCGCACAGCCCCTATGGACCGGAGTTGCTGTCCAGCCTGCCCATCCTGGGTATCGATGGCACGCTGGTGCACAGGTTGGTGGATACGCCCGAGGCAGGGCAGGGGCACTTGAAGACGGGGACGCTGGACGACTCCAAGGCTATTGCAGGCGTGATGCGTGACCATGCGGGGCGCGAGTGGGTGGTGGTTGGCATCGCTAACCATCCGCGTGCCGACGCGGCGCAGGGGGCGTTTGATCGGCTGTTGGAGTGGGTTTGGCAGGGGGCGGGCACGGCGAGCAATTGATTGCTAGCCCCGTAGGTCGTATATGGACCCCACCTCGTTTGCAAGCAACCTGAGTTTTGGCGGTAGGCTCGACTGCACACGTATATCCGGCCTCTTACAGCAGCATCATCATGAGATGCCGGGCCATGATGGGCTATTCGCGCGTCAGCTCCCAATCGGAATATCGTGCTTTTGCACTTCGACCTACACGGGTTCTGCCGACGCCGGTTCGACCTGTTTGCCATCCCTCAGTTTGCTTCGCAATCGTAGGTAGCTCTGCCCCTCATCGACACGCCGTTACCCGAAACTGGTTCGTGCCATGGGCTGGGGTTTAGCCCGTGGCACGAACCGGTTCATAGTCGCTGCCGGTTCTCAACATGGCCCAGGCAATACGCACCGTCTTGTTGGCCAGTGCAACCGCGGCCACATTGGGGTGGCGCCGTTGCGCCAGCACGGTCACCCAACGACTCAATCGGTCGTCCTTGGTCTTCGCCTGGCGAAGAACCGCGCGTGCGCCATGGATGAGCAAGCTGCGCAGGTACGAATTCCCTCGCTTGGTGATACCCAGCAGGCGTTCCTTGCCGCCCGAGCTATGCTGCCCCGGCGTGATGCCAAGTGAGGCCGACATCTGGCGCCCGTTCTCGAACTGCGCACCATCGCCCACCATGGCAAGCAGTGCCGTCGCTGTCATCGGACCCACACCGCGCAACTGCATCAAACGCTTTGCCACAGGATTGCTTCGCGCCAGCAGCTCAATCTTGCGGCTCAGCACATCGATCCGTTCGTCGAGTACCTGCAGATCGCGCCATAGATCATGGAGCAGCCAACGGAAGTCCGCTGTCAGCCCATTGCCCGCATCCTCCAGCCACACTGGCAATGCCGCGCGTAACTGCGCCAAGGACTTCGGGGCGATCAGGCCATATTCGGCAACCAGGCCGCGAATCTGATTGGCCTTGGCCGTGCGCGCCTCCACCAGTTGCGTACGCACTCGGTGCATCGCTTGAATATCTTGCTGCTCAATCGTCTTCACGGCCACGAAGTGCATGCTCTTGCGTGACATCGCTTCGCAGATCGCTTCCGCGTCGTTCGCGTCATTCTTGTTACCCTTCACATAGGGCTTCACAAACTGCGGGGCAATCAGCTTCACGGTAAACCCATAACGCTGTAGCGCTCGTGCCCAGTGATGCGCGCCAGTACAGGCTTCCATGCCAATCTCACTACCAGGGGCTACGGCCGCGACCAGATCATCTATCCAGCTGTCACGATTCAGCCGACGCCGTAGAACGGGTCTCTCGTCACGATCTACCCCATGCGCCTGGAACACACGCTTTGCCAAATCGATACCAATTCGCGTAGCCTTCATGGTGGACCCCTTCCATCGTTGACTGGTGGCTGGAACTACCAGTCTGGCACCTGGATGCCGTTAGGTGAGGAGGGGTCCATCCCATTGGAAAACGAGCTTGCGAGTTTCGCTAAAAGCGAAGCGCCTTCCGACGCATGGAAGGGCCGAGTATCAGCCGTCGCCTGGAGGCATCACTGCCTCATCAAGTGGTCCGCATCGTTGCCGAATTCCAAACAGCGCGGCAGGCCAACGATTCCATGCGTCGGAAGGCGCTTCGCTTTTCCGACGTGCCGGGCTACAACGAGCGCGAAGCAGCCTGCATCGCCTTCGCTGATGCGCCCTACGTGAGCCGGCGGCCCAACCATCACCGCCGTAAAGCACCCAACCCGCCGTGACCGGCATCAAGGATTTCGGATGTGGTATTTGCCGTGTTATATTTGCGCAAATATTAATTTGACTGAAATTCCGTGGGCAGCCTGCTTCATCCCGATATCACCGAAGACCTGCGCCGCCGCGCCGTGCTGTGGACGGGCGCCGTAGCCGTCGGCCTCGCTGCCGTGGCGCTGGCGCTGCTGGCCGAACAGGCCGCGCGCGGCTTCAATGCCATCCTGCATATTTGCCGCTGGCTGCCCTTACTGGTCACGCCGGCTGGCTTCGCACTCAGCGTGTGGGTGACGCGGCGCTACTTCCCGGCAGCCGCCGGCAGCGGCATCCCGCAGACCATCGCGACACTCGAGTTTGCACCGCGCACCGCGCGTGTGGTGGTGCTAGGCATCGCCGGTGCCGTGGGCAAGGCGCTGCTCACCTGCCTGGGCGTGCTGTGCGGCGGTTCGCTGGGGCGCGAGGGGCCGACCGTGCAGATTGGCGCTTCCATCATGTACAGCCTGCGCCGCTTCGCCCGCTTTCCCATGCACGACCGCGAGCGGGGCTTGATCCTGGCCGGTGGGGCGGCGGGGATTTCGGCCGCCTTCAACACACCGCTGGCCGGTGTGGTGTTCGCCATCGAGGAAATGAGCGGTTCGTTCGAGCATCGCACCAGCGGTACGGTGCTCACGGCCGTGATCCTGGCCGGGGTGACGGCACTGGGGCTCTTGGGCAACTACGCCTATTTCGGCTCCACCGCCGCCTCGCTCGACTGGGGGCGCGGCTGGTTCGTACTCATCCTGTGCGGCTTGGTCGGCGGGCTTGGCGGCGGCCTGTTCAGCCTGGCCATGCTCAATCTCGACCGTCTCATCCCCAGGCCGATCAAGCATTGGCGTACGCAGCACCCCGTCCGGTTCGCAGCGGCCTGCGGCCTGCTGCTGGCACTCTTGGGCGTGGCGAGTTCGGGCGTGGTGTACGGCACGGGTTACGAACAGGCGCGCGCGATGCTGGTCGGCACGTCCAACGTGGGCTCCGGCTTTGCCGCGCTCAAGATCATCGCGACCCTGCTTTCCCAGGCCAGCGGTGTGCCGGGCGGCTTCTTCGCGCCCATGCTCGCCATCGGTGCCGGCATCGGTTACGACATTGCCCAGCACACGCAGCTGGCAGCGGCCGGTGCCATCATCATCCTGTGCATGGTGTCCTTCCTGAGCGGCGTCATCCAGGCCCCCATCACCTCGCTGGTGATCGTGATGGAGCTGACCAACGACCACAGCATGATCCTGCCCATCATGGCCGCCTCCGTCATTTCCAGCGCCGTATCGCGGCGCATCGTGCATGAACCTTTGTACAAGCAGATGGCCAAACGGTTTGCCGCGCAGTTCACACCGCCTGCCATACCATCCGTTACCAGCATGGAAACAACGGTGTAAAACAATGTCATTTTCACGGCCTATGGCCGCGACATTTGTCATATGGGCCTTATAATGTCCGGTCGCCGCCCGTTCATCATCACCTATGATCCAGTCCGATAACCTCGCCGCCAGCAGCGAACGCCTGGTCGCCCCCAGCAAGCAATCGAGCCAGGAGGAAGCGCTCGAGCGCGCCCTGCGCCCCAAGCTGCTGGACGAATACGTGGGCCAGGAGAAAGCGCGCGGCCAGCTGGAGATCTTCATCCAGGCGGCCAAGAAGCGCGGCGAGGCGCTCGACCACGTGCTGCTGTTCGGCCCGCCGGGCCTGGGCAAGACCACGCTGGCGCACATCATCTCGCGCGAGCTGGGCGTGAACCTGCGCCAGACCTCCGGTCCCGTGCTGGAGCGTGCGGGCGACCTGGCCGCCATGCTCACCAACCTCGAACCGCATGACGTGCTGTTCATCGACGAGATCCACCGCCTCTCGCCCGTGGTCGAGGAAATCCTCTACCCGGCGCTGGAGGACTACCAGCTCGACATCATGATCGGCGAAGGCCCGGCCGCGCGCTCGGTGAAGCTCGATCTACCGCCCTTTACGCTGGTGGGCGCCACCACGCGCGCCGGCATGCTCACCAACCCGCTGCGCGACCGCTTCGGCATCGTGGCGCGCCTGGAGTTCTATACGCCGGCCGAGCTGTCTCGCATCGTCACGCGCTCGGCCGCATTGTTGAACGTGGAGATCGACGACGAAGGCTCGTTCGAGATCGCCCGCCGCAGCCGCGGCACGCCCCGTATCGCCAACCGCCTGCTGCGCCGCGTGCGCGACTACGCGGAGGTGAAGCACGACGGCCGCGTCACGCGCCAAGCGGCCGATGCGGCGCTGGCCATGCTGGACGTGGACCACGCGGGCCTGGACGTGATGGACCGTAAGTTATTGTCGGCCGTCATCGAGAAGTTCGGCGGCGGCCCCGTGGGGCTCGACAACGTGGCGGCCGCCATCGGCGAAGCGTCCGACACGATCGAAGACGTATTGGAACCCTATTTGATCCAGCAGGGTCTGTTACAGCGTACGCCGCGCGGCCGCATGGCCACCCTGCTTGCCTACCAACACTTCGGCCTGCAGCCGAGCAACCAGAACAGCGACCTGTTTGGCCCCTGAGCCTACTGGCGTGAAATAAGAATCAAAAAGGGAAATATCTTGGACGCCACGATCACCACCGACGACCTGTCCCTCTTCAGCATGGTCAGCAATGCCAGCGTAATCGTGCAGATCGTCATGGGCATCCTGTTGCTCATGTCGCTGCTCTCGTGGTGGCATATCTTCATCAAGTGGTTCAGCCTGCGCCACGCGCGCAGCAAGACGGACAGCTTCGAATCGGCCTTCTGGAGCGGCTCGGACCTCAACGCGCTGTATAACCAGCTCAATCGCTCGGGCGACGGCGTGGCCATGGAGAAGATCTTCGAGGCGGGCTTTGCGGAATTCCTCAAGCTGCGCCGCCAAGCGGGCGTAGACCTCAATATCCTGATGGAAGGCACGCGCCGCGCCATGCGCGCCGCCTGCCAACGCGAGGTGGACCGGCTCGACGCCCACACCTCCTTCCTCGCCACCGTCGGCTCCATCTCGCCCTATGTGGGCCTCTTGGGCACGGTGTGGGGCATCATGAACGCCTTCCGTGGGCTGGCCAACGTCGGCCAGGCCACGCTGGCGCACGTGGCGCCCGGCATTGCCGAGGCACTGGTCGCCACGGCCATCGGCCTGTTCGCCGCCATCCCCGCCGTTGTGGCCTATAACCGCTTCGCCCACGATGTGGACCGCCTGGCCAACCGCTTCGACAGCTTTATCGAAGAGTTCTCCAACATCCTGCAGCGCCAGGCTGCCGCCAAGTGATGAAGCAACTCCTCGTCCTGCTGACGATTGCGCTGAGCAGCCTCACGTTCGCGGCGCCGGCCAAGAGCCAGCACTTCCTGTGGAAGGCCGAGAAGGATGGTCAGCAGGTTTGGCTGCTGGGCTCCGTGCATATGGGCCGCGCCGACTTCTTCCCCCTGCCCAAGGAGGTGGAAGACGCCTACAAGCACGCCAAGACCTTGGCCGTGGAGGCCGACATCACCGACTCCTCGGCCATGCTGTCGATGGTGGACATAGCCATGCTGCCTGCGTCCGATACCGTAGGCAAACACCTGAGCGAGGCGGAGAACGCCAAGCTGGACAAGGCGCTACAGTCCGTCGGCCTGGCCCGCCCCATCGCCGACCGCATGAAGCCCTGGCTGCTTGCCCTGTCGCTCGACGCGCTGGAAATGCAGCGCCTGGGCCTGGCCAGCAACGAGGGCATCGACCTCTACTTCCTGCGCAAGGCCAAGGCCGAGAACAAGCGCGTAGTCGAGCTGGAGTCCCTGCGCTCGCAGCTGGAACTGTTCGACACCATGCCCGACAGCGACACGGTGGCCATGCTCGACGCAACGATGGACGAGATCAACGCCGGCCATTTCAAGGCAGAGCTGGACGCTATGCTGGACGCCTGGAAGGCGGGCGACGTGACCGCCATGCGCCGCGTGATCGACGAAGACAGTCCTGACGACCCGGCCATCAAGCGTGTCAACGACAAGCTGTTCGGCGAGCGCAACCGCGCCATGGCCGACAAGATCGCCGCCATGGCAGGCAAGACGGCCCCCTTCGTCGTCATCGGCGCCGGCCATCTGGCGAGTGCCGACAATGTGCTGGACCTGCTGCGCGCGCGCGGGTTCAAGCTAACCCAGTATTAAAGTATTGAGACAGCGATGACTCGTCGTAAACGCCGCTCTATGGCGCAAATCAATGTGGTGCCCTACATCGACGTGATGCTGGTGCTGCTGGTCATCTTTATGGTGGCCGCCCCCATGCTGCAGCCGGGCGTGATCGACCTGCCCTCCGTGGCACGTGCCAACCGCCAGCTCAATACCAAGCCCTTCCGCGTGCAGATCGCCAAGGATGAAAGCCTCAAGCTCACGGATGGCAGCGAAACGATCGCCGAGCCGGATGCCAAGAGCCTGATCGCCACCATCAAGTCGCGTACGCTCAGCCAGGACCGCCCCGTAGTGATCGAAGGCGACAAGGAAGTGCGCTACGACGCCGTGGTGCAGGTGATGGAAAAACTCAAGGGCGCCGGCATCGAGCACGTCGGCCTCGTGGTGATCCCGAAGTCATGAGTCACGCGGCCCGGCGCGAGGAACATACCGCGCTTTCCTTCGTATTCGCCGTATTGATCCACGGCATCATCGC
>JAFAKZ010000577.1 GCA_019234745.1 Burkholderiales bacterium | reverse complement strand
CATCGCTTGATCGGCTTGGTGCTGTGCAGTGCTTTGCTGTTATCAGCCTGCGGCGGTGGAGGAGGGGGAGGGGGTGGTTCGAGCGGCGGCTCTTCCAGCGGCGGTACGGCGAAGGTCAACCTGCAGACCGCCCAGGCTGTCTGGCTTACTGCCAATACGATCGTCTGGCCTGGTGCGGCGGCGGGAAATAGCTACCAGCTGCTGACGGCGGCGGGCGCGGGGATTACCGCCGGTGCGGCGGGCTTATCGGGCCAGGATGGCGCCATTGCCCTGACAGTCGATGCAGCAGGCTTTACCGACCTGCCCGCAGCTGTCCAAGCCAAGTACCCACAGTACGCGGGTGCCACCGTGCTCAAGCTGCCGCAGTCCGTATCGCAGAGCCAGATAGCGACTTATCTCACGGGTGAGTTGGTGGCGGTGGAAAGCCAGGGTTCGAACGTGGTCGACGGCACACAGGTGCAGACGGCGCCCATACTCGACGCACTCTACGGCAGTGCGGCACAAGGTGCCACGCTTGGAGTGGGCTTTAACAACGACATCCCTACGTTTGCAGTTTGGGCCCCTACGGCAAAGTCCGTGACGCTGAATCTGTTCGACAACGCCAGCGCCACTACACCGTCCAGCACGGTGGCGATGAACCTGAACACGTCAAATGGCGTGTGGAGCTTCACTGCGCCGGACGCGAGCTGGACCAATGTGAAGTACTACAGCTATTCGGTGAAAGTGTACTCGCGCGCGGCCGGCAATGCTGTGGTCACCAATACGGTGGCCGACCCCTATGCCGTGTCGCTCAATGCGCTGGACCTGACCAACGTTGGCAATCTGCACGCGATGGTGTTGAACCTGGCAGATGCCCCGGCCAAGCCCGGCGGCTGGGATGCCCATGTCGCCAACAGCCTGCCGGCCGTGCTGGATGGGACCGACAGCACGATCTACGAGCTGCATGTACGTGACTTCTCGTCGGCCGATTCCAGCGTTGCAGCGATCAGTGGCGGCGCCGAGGTGGGTAAGTTCGAGGCCTTCAATGCCGCCAATGCTGGCGTGACAAGTGGCATGTCGCACCTCGCCGCGCTGGCCAAGGCCGGGCTCACTCACGTCCACATTCTGCCGGCTTTCCAGTTCGCCAGCGTGGATGAAATACATTGCGCCAATCCGAGCATTCCAGCCAGCACTGGTGCCGGCTTGGCTGCCGAGCAGGCCGTGATCGCCTCGCAGAATACGGACTGCTTCAACTGGGGCTACGACCCGCTCGTCTACGGTGCGCCGGAAGGCAGCTATTCCTCCAACGCGAACGACGGCGGCGCCCGCGTGCGCGAGTTCCGCGACATGGTCATGGGCCTGCACAGCGTTGGCCTGCGGGTGATCATGGATGTGGTCTACAACCATACGCCCACGAGCGGCCAGGCCGACACCAGCATCCTGGACAAGATCGTCCCGGGTTACTACTACCGCCTGGACAGCATGGGCAACGCAATGAACCGGTCTGGCGCCGGTGCCGATGTCGCGGCAGAAAACGCCATGGCGGAAAAACTCATCATCGACACGCTGAGCCGCTGGGCCGGACAATACAAGGTCGATGGCTTCCGCTTCGACATCATGAGCCTCTTGCCCAAGCAGGTGATGCTCGACGTCCAGGCCGCACTCAACACCGTGGCATTGGCCGATGGCCGCCGCGCCAACGCGAGTGCGCCCGGCATGTACCTGTATGGCGAAGGCTGGAGCCAGTCCGGCCTGAACTTTACCAATGCACAGCAACTGAATATGGCGGGAACTGGCATCGGCACCTTTAACGACCGCCTACGTGATGCCGTACGCGGCGGCGGCCCGTTTGACAGCGGGGCCGCCATGACGAGCCACCAGGGCTTTATCAGCGGCCTGTGCTACGACAATAACGACGGGTCGAGTTGCGACAACACGAACACCAATCAGCAATGGTGCGACTATCCGACCTACCTTACGCAGCAGCAGTGCCTGTATCTGATGCAGAACCGCATCAGCGTGGGCCTGGCAGGCAATCTGGGCGCCTTCCAGCTCAACGCCACGACGACGGGCGCTAAGGTGGACTACTTCGGCAATCCCACGGGCTATGCCGGTGTGCCACAGGACAACATCTCGTACATCTCGGTGCATGATAACGAGACGGTGTTCGATGTCAGCCAATACAAGCAACCCGCGGCCACGAAGTCGGCCGACCGGGCGCGTGCGCAGGTGGTGGGCTTGTCGCTCGTCGCCCTGTCGCAGGGCGTGCCCTTCTTCCATGCGGGCGACGACCTGCTGCGTTCCAAGTCCATGGACGGCAACAGCTATAACTCCGGCGACTATTTCAACCGCATCGACTGGACGGGTGCCAGCAACAACTGGGCCGTGGGCGCACCGCCGCAGAACACGGGCAACAACGCCAGCAATCTGGCGACGATGACGCCGCTGTTGAACAACGCGGGAACCGCCGTGACTGGGGCGGACATTGCGCACACGACCCTGGCCTTCCAAGACTTC
>JAFAKZ010000523.1 GCA_019234745.1 Burkholderiales bacterium | reverse complement strand
CGCGCCAATTCTTCCGGCTTTGCCACCCGCTTCAGCGCATGCAACTGCGTGATGAAGGCCGTCTTGTCCGGCGTGTCGTTCATCTCGCGATACATGTCCGTGTCGACGGCGCCAGGCAGGATGGCGTTCACGCGGATATTGCTGGGGCCGTACTCGGTCGCCAGGGCCTGCGTGAGGCCAATCAGGCCCGACTTGCTAGCAGCATAGGCTGCAACGCCGGGGAAGGCTGCACTGTAGCCGACGAAGGTGGAGGTAAAGATGATGGAACCGCCGCCGTGCTTCAGCATTTCCGCGACCTGATACTTGGCGCCCAGGAAGGAGCCCGTCAGGTTGATCGCGATGGCGTCGTTCCAGCCTGCTTCCGAAATACCGGTCGTCGGGCCCGCTTCACCCAGCGTGCCGGCATTGTTGAAGGCGATGTCTAGCCGGCCGTATTTCTCTGCAGCCAAGGCAACCAGTGCCTTCGCGTAGTCTTCCGAGCGAACATCGCCCGCCAGGCTGGTGGCTTGGCCACCCGCCGCTTCAATCTCGGCCACGAGGCTGGCCAGCTCGTCCTGGCGGCGTGCGCCCACCACTACCTTGGCGCCCTCGGCGGCAAACAGCTTGGCGGTAGCGCGGCCTATGCCCGAACTCGCGCCCGTCACGATGGCAACCTTGTTGGTCAAACGTCCCATGATGGTTCTCCTAAACATTGATGGTTGAATTCGCTGCGCTAAGGGTTCAGTCAACAAAGGACTGAATGGCCGAGATCGTCGCGGCTGGGGCTTCTTCCATCAGCCAGTGTCCGGCATCGGGAATGACGACTTCGGTGACGTTGGTGGCGGCATTGCGCATCACCGCCGCTTCATTCGCACCAAAGGACTTGGCGCCGCCAATTGCCAATACGGGCATAGGTAGCTTGGTCGCCAGCCTCTTCTGGTTGTCCTCTGCATCCTTGGGGAAGGCCAGGAACTGGGCAAACGCCGAGTGCATCGCACCTGGTCTGGCATAGAGCTTGGCGTAGTGTGCGCGAGTCGCTTCATCGACCTTCTTCGGGTCGCCGGCGAACTCATTCCAGAAGCGATCCAGGTAGATGCGCTCACGGCCGGCTACCAGGCGCTCGGCATCGGGCCCGCCAAAGGAGAAGTGCCAGAGCATGGGGCTACGTATGATCTGGTCCCAGGGCGGAACGCCCGGTACCGGCGCGTCCATCACCACCAGGCGGTCGGTCTTGTCCGGGTAGCGAGTGGCATAGGCGTAGGCAACCATGGTGCCGATGTCGTGACCGACGACAGTGGCATGGTCAATGCCGAGCTGGGTCAGGACAGAACGGATGTCTGCGGCCTGCGTCCATTTATCGTAACCCTCGCTCGGATGCGAGGACAGCCCCATGCCGCGCAAGTCCGGCACAACGACCGTATGCTTCTGTGCCAATTGAGCGGCAAGCGGCGACCACATCTCGCCCGTGTCGCCGAAGCCATGCAGCAGTACCACGGCCGACCCCCTGCCGCCTACGACTACATGCAGCGTAGCGCTGTCAGTTTGGATTTCCTGCGCGTGGAATGACTTGGGGAATGGCTGGACCTGGGCGGCTGCCGGCAGGGCCAGAGCCAGGGCGAGTGCCGTTGCGGCAAGACGCTTGAGCATGTTGAACTCCTTACCCTGCGGGGGATGACCACCTGGTCAACGCTGTTTTCCCTTGGGAGTGAGCCCAGTATGTCCTTGCGCGATATTTCGGAGTAGCCTTCCATTTCCGCATCATGAATTCGGAAAAGCCGAACAATTATGAAGCTAGATGGCATTGCCACCTTTGTGATGGTGGCGGAGAGTGGTTCCCTGAGCGAGGCGGCGCGCCGCTTGCGCGTGTCGCGCTCCGTGGTCAGCGAGCGGCTGGTGGAGCTGGAGAAGGCCTTGGGTACGAGCTTGCTCCAGCGCACCACGCGCAAGGTTACGGTCACGGAGGATGGCGCGGCCTTCCTGGCGCGCGCCGTGCGCATCGTGCGCGAGGTGGAGGAGGCGGCGGCCGACGTGGCAGAGCGTCGTGGTTCGCTGAGCGGCCCGCTGCGCATATCGGCGCCCGTCACGTTCGGGCGCATGCACCTGGGGCCGGCGCTCTACCCCTTCCTGGCGCAATATCCCGACATACAGCTAACGCTGGATCTGAACGACCGACGGGTAGACGCAGCAGCGGATGGCTTCGATGCTGTCATCCGCCATGGGCCAATCCAGGATTCCTACCTTGTGGCGTGGCAGTTGGCGACAAGCCAACGCTTGCTCGTCGCCTCCCCAACCTATCTGGCACGGTACGGTACGCCCGGCTCCCTGGCCGAGCTGGAGGGCCACCGCGGCCTCTTCTATTCAAACCGCGGCGGCGCGGACTGGCGCTTTGTGCACCAGGGTCAAACGCGGGTCGTGCACGGGCGGTCCGGCTTGGTGCTCAACAATGGCGACATGCTGCGCGACGCCGCCATCGCTGGTCTGGGCATTACCCTGCTGCCGATGTTTATTGTCAGTACAGCGATCCGATCCGGCGCGTTAATGACAATTGATGTCGGCGTCGAGGCCGAACGCGAATACATCTACATTGCCCACCCGGATCGCCAGAACCCGTCTGCCAAATTGCGTGCGCTGGCTGCCTGGTTGAAAGAAGCATTTGGAAGCCCTCCTTATTGGGACAGGGATGGCAGCGAGGCCCATGCCGGTTCATGAAGGGAAGCTCCATGGCCACATT
>JAFAKZ010000374.1 GCA_019234745.1 Burkholderiales bacterium | reverse complement strand
GCATGATCTGGCCGGCACGAAGGACTACCGCGAGGCCTTGTACCGTTGGCTACCGGCCGATGAGTTGCGGCGCGACCGCAAGGCGCTTGACCGCTTCTTCGATCAGCGGGCTAGCAAGCTTTACTGTTCGCCGGATTGCCCATAGCGTAAACACGCCTACCTGAAATCGGCGCGAGGGCGTATTGTTCTAGGGAGCCTCTGAATAAGTACCCGCGATCCCGTGTACTTATTCAGAGGCTCCCTAGCTGACACCAAAGCAAATAACCCGGCCTCGTCACGCAAAAGCTGGGCAATCAGGAGGACAGCGCATCATGCGCACGCGAATCTGCAATCGGCGGCACGATGTGTTGCAGACTATTGTCGTCGGGCGAAGGTAAGCCATCATGGTCCGCCGTCGTATCCGCCTGGACGACATTCCCCACGGGGCGGCACTGCCCTGCGACCTATATTCAGCCACCGGCGCCGTCGTGTTGCGCATCAACACCGTGCTGCGCAATGACGCCGAATGGCGCCAACTGGTAGACACGGGCCTGTTTATGGACCTGCGCCTTCAGCGCCGGCTGGAGCCGCCCAGCGTGCGAGCCTGTCTGGCGCAATCCATCTCTCTCCTCGACCAGGTGTACGCGGCGCCCGAACCGGGTGCGGGTGTCGCGGGAGCCGTCAACCGCGTGGTGAGCCTGATCAATGCCGGTTGGGCGCGCAGCAAGGACGTGATGATCGCTTGCGTCATGCTGGCGCGCGAGCCAACGACGCCGGCACGACACGCGATACATACCGCTTGCTTCGTGCAGGCCGTCATGCACAGCATGGGGCTGGATGATCGATTGCGGCAGGCTGTACTGGCCGCGGCGCTGACCTTGCACCTGCCCGAGCTGGCTGCAGCACCAGATGATGGCTCGATGGTGGCGCGCATCGCCGACCACGCCGGCAACCTGCCTACCCGCCTGCAAGCCTTGGGTATTCAGGACGCCAACTGGCTGGCCGTGTTGGAATACGCGACCTTGGCCATGCGCACCGAATACCGCCAACGAACCACTGATACCCTCGTGATCGCGGGGCAGCTGGTGGCCTTGGCCGACCTATATTGCGAGCGCATTGCGCGGCCGGAAGACGAGTACGCGGGTAATTCGCGCTCCGTGCTGCGCGACCTGCTGATCGAGCGTGGGCAGCATTTCGATGCCTTGCTCGCATCCCATTTCATCCGCGCCCTTGGTGTCTACCCCGTGGGCAGCGTGGTGTTGCTGCGCAGCGGAGAGATTGGTGTCGTCTGCAATCAGAGCGACCAGATCGACGCGCCCTGGGTATGTAGCTTGATCGCGCCGCTTGGGACGCCCATCGACCCGCCTAAGCTGTGTGACACGCGCGAGCCTGCCGACAACATCCGTGCTTCGCTGGGGCCGACCGATTTGCTGGGCGAGGTGGATCTCGACGCCATCTGGGGCGAGGCAGCGCGCGAGTTCTGCTTTACTTGCCTCGATGCCAGCGAGGTGGTGGAGAACGAATGAGGCGCACGCAGTCGCCAATCCGGCTGTGCTTGTTGGCGCTGGCCTCGAGCCTTGCGCTGGCGGTATCGGACGGCGCTACGGACACACGGCGTCAAGCGGTGGAGGCGACGCTGGCCAGCGCCGCAGCCTGTAAGGGCCTGGGCGACTATTACTGGGAGATCGGCAACGCGGGTGGTGTACTAGCGAGTGGCCAATCGGGGCGCATGATCTCGGCCCAGCGGCCCATCCGCGTCGCATCGGCATCCAAATGGCTATTTGGCGCCTATGTAGCTGAGAAGACGCAGGGCCAGCTGACGGCAGCGCAACTCGATGCGCTGGAGATGAAGTCCGGCTACGACGGGCTCAACCCATTCGGTTGTGCCGGTGCCAGTACCATCGATGCCTGTCTTGACCGCGGTGGCAACGGGCGGCGCAACGAGGCACATGTCGGAAAGTTTAGCTACAACGGCGGGCACGACCAGCAACTGGCGCACGATCTAGGCCTGGGTGGCATGGATACGGTGGCTTTGAGTCGTGACCTGCAGGAGACGCTGGGCCTGGATGTCGACTATGTAGCCCCCCAGCCTGCTGGCGGCATGCGCACGACCCCGGCCGTCTATGGCGCCTTCCTGCGCAAGATACTGAACGGCCAGCTGCAGATGGCGAAGCTGCTGGGCAGCCACGCCGTGTGCACGCTGCCGAGCCAGTGCGCGGATGCGGCGGAGAGTCCTTCTCCCTATGCCTGGCACTACAGCATCAACCATTGGATTGAAGATGCGCCGGGCGAGGATGGTGCGTTCAGCAGTCCCGGCATGTTCGGCTTCTACCCGTGGATCACAGCCGACCGCAGCAGCTACGGCGTGCTGGCGCGCGTGTCGCTGGAGCCCGGCGCCTATCTGCGTAGTGCGCGCTGCGGGATCGCTATGCGGCATGCGTGGGCGGCGGGGCGGTAGCTGGGGCACCTACTGCGCCAGGGAGCCTCTGATTGAGTATTCGACCCGGATACTTAATCAGAGGCTCCCTAGTGTGTGCGGCAGGTCTTCGGCGCTCGTCAGGTGGAACACATTCATCAACTGATCGAGCTGGCTGGCCTGGGCATTCAGCTCCTCGGCCGTGGAGGCCAGCTCTTCGGCCGTTGCCGCGCCGCGCTGGGTGCCAACGTTGAGCTGCGCCATGGCCGTGCAGATTTCACCCACTCCTGTGGATTGCTCCATTGATGCGTCGGCAATCTGCTTGACGAGCGCCGAGGTGTTTTCGATGGAAGGCACCATTTCTGCCAGCAGGTTGCCCGCCCGTTCCGCCATGCCTACACTTTCACGTGCAACGTTGCCGATGCGCTGCGCGGCAGACTGGCTGCGTTCGGCCAGCTTGCGCACCTCGGCTGCCACGACAGCGAAACCCTTGCCGTGCTGGCCGGCGCGTGCCGCTTCGATCGCGGCATTGAGCGCCAGCAGGTTGGTTAGGTAGGCGATGTCGTCGATCACACCGATTTCGTCGGCAATAGTGTGCATGGCGTGCATGGTCGTGCGTACGACCTGGCTGCCATCGCAGGCTTGGTGCGTTGCCCGTGCGGCCACCTCGTCGGTAGTCCGGGCGTGGTCAGCATTCTGCGCGATGGTGGCCGTGAGCTGCTCCACGGCGGCACTCGTTTCCTCGATGCTCGACGCCTGCTGGGCCGATAGCGAGGCCATGAACTGCGACGTGTCGGACACCTGGCGGGACGCGCGGCTGACCAGTTTGGCCGCATCGCGTACCTCGACGATGATCTGCGCCAAGCGCCGAGTTGTTTCCTGCATGGCGGCAATCAGCCGGCCTGTCTCGTCACGGCCGCAGGTCTCCGCACGCACGACCAGGTCACCCTCGGCCAACTGGCTGGCCATGTCGACGACGCGTGCCAGCGGCCGCGTGATGCTGCGTGTGACGGCGTAGGCCAGTCCGGCGGCCAGCAGCACGGCCGCGATAGCCATACCGAGTACACGTGACCGGGCGGCGTCGTAGGCCATGTCGGCGCGCGCCACATAGGTGTGCATGGCGCCTTCTTCCACGCTTACCAGCTCGGTCGTTTCGTCCGATACTTCGCGCAAGGTGGGCTGCAACTGTTGCAGCAGATAGTCGCGCGCCTCGACCTCACGGCCTTGCTGCACGAGTTGGTCGAAATTCGCCAACTGTGTGGTGGCACGCGCGCGCGTGGCGGCGATGCGGTCCAGGATGGCGAAGACCTGCGGCAGGTAGGTGATGCGCCGCAGATCCTCCAGCATGGCGGTAATGTGCTGCCGGTGTGTCTGCGCTGCGGCCAAGCTGGCCTGGCGTGCGGCGCCGTTCGTTTGCAGCAGGCTATTGCGCAATTCGACGGCAACCTGATTGACTTCGTCGCGTATGGCGTTGGCCATGGCGACCTTGATGTAGCGGTCCTCCACCACGACGTTCACGGCGTGCTTCAGCTCGGCGAGTCGGCTTAGCCCTAGGTTGGCGACCCCAGCGAGAAGCAGCAGTAGTACGCCGAATGCCAGACCCAAGCGCCAGCCGATGCGTATGTGATTAAGCATGTGAGCAATAGATGGAAATAGGGGAGCCCAGTCAGCTCGCTTGCAGGCGGAAGCGGGCGATTTCCCGCCGCATCTCGTCTGCCAACGCGTTTAGCGCGCGCGCCGAATCGGCCGATGCCTTTGCTGCCGCGCTGTTTTCTTCCGTCATCTGGGCAATGCATTCGACGTTGCCCGCAATCTGCGTGCTGGCGCTCGCTTGTTCCTGCAGCGCCGACGAAATGACACCCACGGCGCGCTCCGCGATGACGGCACTGTCGGCGATGTCGCCGATGGAGGCGCCGGCCTGGTTGGCCAGTGCAACGCCGTCATTGACCTTTGCCACGGCCCGGCCCATGCCGCTGACGGATTCGTTCGACCGCTGCTGGATGCGCTCGATCATGTCGGTGATCTCGCGTGTGGCGCCGCTCGTGCGCTCGGCCAACTTACGTACCTCGTCGGCCACGACGGCAAAGCCGCGCCCCTGCTCGCCTGCGCGGGCGGCTTCGATGGCGGCATTCAGCGCCAGCAGGTTGGTCTGGTCGGCAACGTCGTGAATGACGGCGACGATGCTGGAGATGCGTTGCGATTCCTCGCCCAGGGCTTCGATGACCTTTGACGTGGCGCCGATCTCTTCCGCTACGCCGTGGATAACGGCCGCGGCATCGCGGATGACCTTGGCGCCGTCGCGTGACAGCGATTCCGCTTTGAGCGATGCCTGCTGGGCGTCGCCTGCGTTGTCCTTCACGTGGTTGATGCTGACGGTGAGCTGTTCGACCGATGCGGCCATGGTGGCGGCCGCTTCGCTTTGCAGGGCAGATTCGGTAGATACCTGGCGCGCGGTATCGGCCATGCTGGCCGCGGCCGTGCTGAGCGACTGGGCGTGTTCGCTCATGGCGCCGATGGTTGTACGCAAGGCACCCTGCATGGCGCTCAGGGCGTTGAGCATCTGGCCCGTCTCATTGCGCTCGCTGCCCTGGAAGCGGCCGGTCAGGTCACCGCCGGCGATCCGGTTGGCGATATCGATGGACTGGCGGATGGGCCGCACGATGCTGCCGGTGATGATCATGCCGAACAACAGGCCCAGAGCGATTGCAACGGCGAGCATGGTAGCCACGCTGATCCGCGCCGAACTGCTGGCGGCCTGCGCCGCTGCGCGCGAAGCCTGGCTGCCCTTGACGCTGTCGTCGACCAGCTTGTCGAGCAGCGGCAGGGCCGCGCGAAAGGTCTTCATGCCTTCGCCCAGCGAGAGTATCGCGGCCTCATCGCGTTTGTCGGCCTTGGCCAGTGCGACGATCTGCTCGCTGACACCGAGATAGACGTCGAATTTCTGCCGGAAATCGGTGTAGACGGCGCGGCTTTCTGCTGATTGGATCAGTGGCTCGTACTTGGCGGCCACATCCTTGAAGCGCTGCAGCTGCTCTTCCTTCAGCTTGAGGAACTTGTCGCGCTGCTCGCTGGTGGCGATCACGGCCTGCGTCTCACGCAGACGGTGGTCGAGTACATGGGTGCGCAGTTGCAGGACCTCGCGCACGCTGGGTAGCCAACGGTCGCCCACGTTGTCCATGGCGTCGTTGATCGTGCCGATCTTGAACAGCGCCATGCCGCCGACGAGGCAGGTCAGGAGGAGCAGGGTGAAAAATGCGATGGTCAGGCGCGCGGAAATGCGCAGGTCGTTGAATGCGTTCATGACGGACCCCTATGTGCGAGGCGGTGATGTTGGGCCTTGAAATAGGCTCCCACAGGAACCATAGATGTTCCTGGGTACTCTATGCCAGTGTTCGGATGGTTGGCGGCTTGTTCACCGGTCGCGCCACCCGGTTGCGCTGCTGCATAGCAACCCGCCCCAATTCCCCGGATCAACGACGCGAAAACCATGACAACACTCAGCGACTTCCCCATTACCCGTAAATGGCCTGCGCAACATCCTGACCGTATCCAGCTGTATTCCCTGCCTACGCCCAATGGCGTGAAGGTGTCCATCATGCTGGAGGAGACGGGGCTGCCCTATGAGGCGCACCGTGTGAGCTTCGATGCGCAGGACCAGATGTCGGCTGAGTTCCGTTCGCTGAACCCGAACGGCAAGATTCCGGCCATCCTTGATCCGAATGGCCCTGGCGGTGTGCCGCTACCGCTGTTCGAGTCGGGCGCCATCCTGCTCTATCTGGCGGAGAAGACCGGACAATTCCTGCCGACGACTGTGGCTGGGCGCTACGAGGCCCTACAGTGGCTGATGTTCCAGATGGGGGGCGTCGGACCGATGTTTGGGCAGCTGGGCTTCTTCCATAAGTTCGCCGGTCGCGAGTTCGAGGACAAGCGCCCGCGCGACCGTTACGTGACAGAGTCTCGCCGCTTGCTCGGTGTACTGGAGCAGCGGCTGACTGACCGAGAGTGGCTGTTGGGTGATAGCTACACCATTGCCGATATCGCGACCTTCCCCTGGGTGCGCAACCTGATCGGCTTCTACGAGGCTGGCGAGCTGGTGGGTTTCGGCGACTTCCCGCACGTGGCGCGGGCGCTGAAGGCATTCACGGCGCGCGCGGCCGTGGCGCGCGGGTTGACCATCCCGTCGGCACCCTGATGGGCGACCGCGCGCGACCTTGCGCAGTGCACAATCTCCCTTATGATGAAACTGCAAGTGATGATGTGCCCAAGCGTATAGATGTCCGCCGATCATCCTAAGAAGTGTCAACGCAACGGATCGGCGTATCTCGGCAGGAGGAACGCCGCCATGGTCGTGCCGGTCCGGTTGCAGCTTCGTCGCTATTTGCGTTTTTGGCTTCTGGCCGCCTTGCTGGCGTGCGGAGCGTA
>JAFAKZ010000243.1 GCA_019234745.1 Burkholderiales bacterium | reverse complement strand
GCACGAGGGCTCGGTGCTGCTTTGGCTGCAGATGCTGGCTGGTTGGATGGCGGCGGTTGCGCTCTTCAGCGGCGCATTGCCACCTGCCTTTGTCGCTCGTGTGCTGGGTACGATGGGATCGGTGAGTGCAGGCTTCCTTGCGTTCCTGCTGTTCACCTCCAACCCATTTACGCGCAACCTGCCTGGTCCGGCCGAGGGCAATGACCTGAGCCCGCTGCTGCAAGACCCGGGCATGATCGTCCATCCGCCCTTGCTGTACATGGGCTATGTCGGTTCGACGGTCGCGTTTGCCTTTGCCGTCGCCGCCCTGTTCGAGGGCAGGTTGGATGCGGCGTGGGCGCGTTGGACCCGACCATGGGCGCTGGTCGCCTGGGCATTCCTGAGTTTGGGCATCCTGCTAGGCAGCTTCTGGGCCTATTACGAATTGGGCTGGGGCGGCTGGTGGTTCTGGGATGCCGTGGAAAACGCCTCGTTCATGCCCTGGCTGGTCGCCACAGCCCTGATCCATTCGCTTGCCGTCAGTGAAAAGCGAGGCGCCTTCCGCCATTGGACGGTGCTCCTGGCCATTCTGGCGTTTGCGCTGTCGCTGATTGGCACCTTTCTCGTTCGCTCCGGCGTACTGACGTCCGTGCATGCATTCGCCAGCGATCCGCGCCGCGGCCTGTTTATCCTGCTCTTGATCGCCTTGCTCGTCGGCAGTGCATTGGCGCTCTACGCTTGGCGCGCAAGGGAGTTGGGGCAGGGCAGCCCATTCAAGCTGGCCTCGCGCGCGACAATGCTGCTCCTCAACAATGTGCTGATGACCGTCGCTGCCGGTACGGTCCTGCTCGGCACGCTCTATCCGCTGGCGCTCGACGCGCTCGATCTGGGCAAGATCTCCGTGGGTCCGCCGTATTTCGACGCCGTGTTCGTACCGATCATGCTGCCCGTGCTGGCGCTGATGGGCATCGGCCCGCACATGCCATGGCGTACAGCCGATTGGCGTGACATCGCTCGCCGCCTGGCAGCGTTTGCGCTCGGTGCTGTCGTGTTCGCCGGCCTGCTTGCTTTGGCGCTGCATGGCTCGCCTGCCGTAATCATCGGATTGGCGGCGGCCACGTGGATTGCCCAGACGACCATGGTGCATGCCATGCAGCGTCTGCGCATCAGTGGCACCCAGCGCCTGGGTTGGTGGGGCATGGTTGCGGCACATCTGGGCGTAGCGATATTCGTGGCCGGCGTCACCGTCACCAAAGGTTTCGACGCGACCCACGACTTCATCATGCGCCCCGGCGATGTTCAAGAGCTAGCCGGCTACGATTTTCGCCTCGTCGACCTGAACCGTAACGACGGACCCAACTACCTTGCCCTGCGCGCGAACTTCGAGGTACGACGACATGGTCGGCCGCTTACCGTGCTGCAACCCGAGAAGCGCATCTATCTGGCTGGTCGCGAACCGATGAACGAGGCAGCAATCGACCGTGGCTGGCTGCGCGACCTCTACGTAACGCTGGGCGACAATGGCGGGGACGGGAGCTGGCAGGTGCGCATCCAGTACAAGCCGTTCATGGCCTGGATATGGACCGGCGTGCTGATGATGGCGGCGGGCGGCCTGCTGGCGGCGGGCGACCGCCGCTATCGCACCCGAGCCAAACGTGCGCAGGCCAAGGTGGCGCTAACCACGCTCGCAACCGGGGCAGCCACGTGATGCGGAAGGCGTTTCCCCTTATCGCGCTGGCAGCATTGCTGGGCTTGCTTGCAGTCGGCCTGAAACACGATCCGCAGCGCATACCCTCGCCGCTGATTGGCAAGTCGGCACCGATGTTCAAGCTGCCTGAGCTTGGCGCTGCTGGCAGCCATCTTTCACCAAAGGCGCTACGGGGCCAAGTGTGGCTGTTGAACGTGTGGGCCTCATGGTGCTCGGCCTGCCGCACCGAACACCCCACCCTGCTGGAGCTGGCGCATACGCCAGGCATCGTGCTGGTCGGGCTCGATTACAAGGATTCACCCGATGCTGCCCGTAATACGCTCGACGCCTTGGGCGACCCATATGACGTTGCGTTGGACGATCGCGATGGCCGCGTAGGCATCGACTATGGTGTTTACGGTGTGCCGGAGACCTTTGTCATCGACAAGCGTGGCATTGTTCGCCAGAAGTTCATCGGTGGGCTCGATAGCGGCACGCTCGGCGAACTCCTACCCCTGCTTGATCGTTTGCGGCATGAATAAGGCCATCGCCCTGGTCCTTGCCGGCATGCTTGTCTGGTCGTCCCTCTTGACCAGCGCCGACGACGGCAGATCAATTGTCGAGAGTATCCGCTATCGCAGCCTCACTGAGGAGCTGCGCTGCCTGGTATGCCAGAACCAGACTTTGGCCGACTCGCAGGCTCCTCTGGCGATCGACCTGAAGCGCGAAGTACTGGTGCAGATGCAGGCTGGGCGGAGCGATGCAGAGATCGTCGATTACCTCGTTGCGCGATATGGCGATTTTGTTCGTTACCGCCCCCCAGTGCAGGCCAACACCTTGCTGCTGTGGTTTGGCCCGCTGGCAATGCTGGTGGGT
>JAFAKZ010000267.1 GCA_019234745.1 Burkholderiales bacterium | reverse complement strand
GTGTATTCGCGCAGTACGCGGCCGCCTTCCCATTTCAATTCAACGAGAAAATCCAAAAACGGCTCGTTGACTGATTGTAGCGAATTCACCGCAATGAAATATTGCCCGCTCGGTCGCTTTTGCAAATCAAAGCGCAATCCCAGCGATGCATAGGGGTAATCGATCTGCGCTTCCCGAAACGCTTCCGGCGACGCAAGCGCCGCATGGAGCGAGTCGGCTTCCCCTGGTTGCACGGCAACGAGGTCAATTTCCGCACGAAACGGTTGCCCCAGACCGGACAGCACGTTGAGTCGGCCCATGCCTGCTGCATGACCGAACAACGGAACTGTCGCCAACGCGACGGCCATCACCGAGGCTTTAAGTTTTGAATTGATTCGCACGGCTCCCACCCTTTTCGGAGACGAATTTCCGACAAGTAAAATAACATCATGGGGTTAGGCACGCAAGCTCACGTGCCTTCTGAGTTTAGACAGCAAAATACCAAAAATAAAAGGACAAAATTGCCGCGTTAATTTTCAATGAGATACATGACAATGGCGTATATGTCTTGCTGTATCAAATTACCGACATAGGGAGCCTCTGATTAAGTACGCGGGTCGCGCTGGGTCGAGTCTTGGGGCAGGACTAGGCACAACGAGCGCAGCTTAACGGGTTAAGTAAGTGAGTTGTAACGACGTCATGCCCCAAGAATCGGCCCAGCCCGAAGGGTTTGCCCGGCTTTTGGCCTGCTGCCGCGTTGAAAGTCGCTTATGTAGCCCGCTACACCGCGCTCCTTTCGCCTTGCATCAGGCCAAAATCCGGGCAAACGCGATCCCGGGTACTTAATCAGAGGCTCCCTAGCTGTCGCTGCTTGGGTACGCGCGCCAATCGCCAGTTTTCGCGCGCCCAAATCCAAATATCGCCCAGTGACGCCCGCGCCATTTCTGCCTCGGGCGCCTGCCCAAGCACACGCAAGGCATCGACGAGCTCGCGCGAGGAATCGATCAGCGACAATGCGGGCGCCTTAGTTTGCTTACTCAGCTTTTCGCCCGCCTCGTTTACGGCAATCGGCAGATGGGCATATTTCACCGAGGGCAGATTGAGCGCGAGCTGCAATTCCACCTGGCGGGCAGTTGAATCGAGCAAATCTGCACCGCGCACAACATGATTCACACCCTGTTCAGCATCGTCGACAACGACGGCCAACTGATAGGCGAAATAGCCATCAGCACGTAGCAATACAAAATCTCCTACGTCACGATAGACGTTTTGGCACTGCAATCCTTGAATTTCGTCGATGAATTCCAGCACACGATCCGTCGTGCGCAGTCGCCACGCGCGTACTTCCCGACCTTCGGCCAACCCATTGCGGCAGGTGCCGGGATAAACGGGACCGTCGATCCCGCGAATGCTGGAATCAGCTATTTCCTTTCGCGTACAGGCACAGGGATAAGCCAAACCCTTGGCATTCAGCCGATCCAGCGCGTCACGATAATGCTGCAACCGATCGCTTTGCTTGACGACCGGGCCATCCCATTCGAAGCCATAGGCCTCCAGCGTCGCGAGAATGCTGTCCGTCGCGCCGGCCATTTCTCGTGGCGGATCGAGGTCTTCGATACGCAGCAGCCACTCGCCGCCCTGCGCCCGCGCCTCCAGGTAGCTGCCGACGGCGGCAATCAGCGACCCAAAATGCAGTGGGCCCGTAGGGCTGGGCGCAAAGCGGCCTCGATAGGGTGCCGTGCTTATTGCCGGGTTATCTGAATAAATAGCCATGGGATCGCTGAGGGCGGGGAGCGTTCTGCTACAATTGCGCGCTATGCACGGGAGTCCTGACCAGACTGCCCAACACGGATGGAAACGAAGGAATTCCGCAATGACCTATGTTGTGACCGACTCTTGCGTTCAATGTAAATATACCGACTGCGTCGATGTTTGTCCGGTGGACTGCTTCCGCGAAGGCCCGAATTTCCTGGTCATCGATCCGGACGAGTGTATCGACTGCACGCTGTGCGTCGCGGAATGCCCGGTCGAAGCCATCTATGCGGAAGACGACGTACCGGCCGATCAGCAAGCCTATATCCAGATCAATGCCGTACTGTCCAAGCACGCGAATTGGACGCCCATCGTCGAGAAGAAGGATCCGCTGCCCGACCATGAGCAATGGGCGACGGTGAAAGGCAAGATGGACAAGCTGGACCGTAACGGTGCCTGATTCACCATGCTGACTTATTGACGGCCGCTTAAATACAACCAACAGCGACCCGCCGGGCGCTTACGGTGATGCGAAGTTCACACACCGTTCATCCCTGATTGAATCCACCCCCTCGCCCTCGCCGCCGTACCTGTAACGGGCATGCCGTGGTTGTAAGGCGCTAAAGCGCCAACAACCACGCTACGAGCGGGGCCTCGTTCCGCTCGACGCATCCGCGCGCCCTCCACGATACACGACGACCTTGGCTAGCATTGACGCATGTCGGAATGCGCCTCATTGCGTACCTCCGCAATCCAGACTTCAATCGTCTTTCAACAGGCGCCAGAATGTCGTCCGACTCACACCCATCTTCTCGGCCGCCGCCTTCTTGTCGCCACCGCAAGCGGCGAGTACCTCAAGCGCATGCTGTCGCCGCGAGTACATCATCGATGCGGGCTCTTCCATTGCCCGCAACTCCGGCGCCAGGCTCCTGACGTCGCTTTCGCTCAGGGCCTGTCGAACACGCAGGAATACGGCGAGCCGCTCAACGATATTCTGCAGTTCTCGCACGTTGCCCGGCCAGGGATGACCGGCCGCGACGCGCATCAGCGGCCCTGTCAGGGCAGAGGCAGGCGCTTCCACACTCAGCTTCCGCAGGGTATCGGCAGCCAGCTTTTCGGCCAGCAGGCGCAGGTCCTCACCTCGCTCGACTAGCGTCGGCAGGCGGAGCGTCAGGATATTCAGGCGATAGAACAGGTCGAAGCGAAAGCGATTGAGTGATGCCATGCCGTGCAGGTCGGCGTGCGTCGCGGCAATTACGCGCACATCGACCGGAATAGGTTCACTCGCACCCAGGCGCAGCACCTCGCGCTCCTGCAATACGCGCAACAGCCTCGTCTGCAGCGGCAGGGGCATGTCGCCGATCTCGTCCAGGAACAGCGTTCCGCGATCGGCCAGTTCGATCAGGCCCGGCTTGCCGCCACGGCGCGAACCAGTGAACGCCCCCTCCTCGTAGCCGAACAGCTCCGACTCCAACAGGCTTTCGGGAAAGGCCGCACAATTGAGGGCCACGAATGGCTCGGTCTTGCGGGCCGAGGCGGCATGGATACCCTGCGCAAACATCTCCTTGCCCGTCCCAGACGCCCCAATGATCAACACGGACGAGTCGGCCGAAGCGTAGACATAGGCCATATCACGTGCCGCCTTCATAGCCGGCGACTCCCCCAGTACGTCCGCCAGCGTATAGCGTGCGCGAAACGGCCGCCGACGCGCGTCGGCGCGCAGCTTCCTGTCGGCACGCTCGATGGCTGCAGACTCCTGTAGCGTCAGTACGGCCCCAACTTGCGCCCCCCCCTCGATCAAGGGCAGGCGCTGCGTGACCAAGCGCCGGCCGCCTACCGACGCAATTTCGTCGCGCCGCGCATCGCCATTGCGCAGCACGCTTGCCAGCGATAGTGCCGGCTCGAGATCGGATAGGCGCCGGCCTATGGCCCAATCGGCCGATACGCCAATCAGGCGGGCCAGCGCCGGGTTGATAGCCTGCAGGCGCTCCTCGTCGTCGACGGCCGCCACACCCTCCGCCAGGCTTTCCAGCACGCTATCGAGCCGCTCGCGCTTGGCCTCCTCCAAGCGCGCGATGCGCGCGAGCTCGCGTGCCGACTCGAACGCAGCCTCGACGGAATCAGCCGAGTAGATCAGCACCGCCTGCAGACCAACCGCTTCCGCCCAATGCACGACCTGGCTAGACCCCACTACAACGGGCCGGGCCCCAGCAGCCAGCTCGTCCAGATGCCGCTTCGCGTCCGCATCAGC
>JAFAKZ010000335.1 GCA_019234745.1 Burkholderiales bacterium | reverse complement strand
GCGGACTTGCCCGAACGCTCGCGGAGGTAGTACAGCTTGGCACGGCGCACATCACCACGGCGCTTCACTTCGATGGAAGCAACCAGCGGGGAGTAGGTCTGGAACGTACGTTCCACGCCTTCGCCCGAGGAGATCTTGCGCACGATGAAGGCGCTGTTCAGGCCGCGGTTACGCTTGGCGATCACGACGCCTTCGTAAGCCTGCAGACGCTCGCGGCTACCTTCCTTGACCTTCACCTGTACGATCACCGTGTCGCCGGGGGCGAACTCGGGGATGGTCTTGCCCAGACGGGCGATTTCTTCTTGTTCCAGCTTTGCGATGAGATCCATCGTCAATTACTCCGGTTGTGAAGCTTGTTCCTTCTGGAACTCTGCCAGAAGCCGAGCTTCCTCTTTTGTCAGCTGGCGCTTGGCAAGCAACTCGGGCCGACGCAACCACGTGCGCCCCAGGGCCTGCTTCAGACGCCAACGCCTGATGTGGGCATGATTGCCGGACAGTAGCACTGCCGGCACCGCCATGCCGCGGTATTCCTCTGGACGGGTGTAATGCGGGCAATCCAGCAACCCATCCACAAAACTGTCTTCCTGCGCCGAGGCCGCGTCGTTCAAGACGCCAGGCAGCTGGCGCACAATGGCATCGATCAGCACCATCGCCGGCAGCTCGCCGCCGGAGAGCACGTAGTCGCCGATGGAGATTTCCTCATCCACCTGACGCGCAATCACGCGCTCGTCCACGCCCTCGTAGCGCCCCGCCAGTACGATCACGCCCGGCTCGTCGGCCAGGCGCATCACCGTTTCGTGCGTCAGCGGCGCACCCTGCGGCGACATATAGATCACGCACGGGCGCTCGACGCCTACTTCCTGCTGCGCCGCGCGGGCCGCGCCGATCGCCGCTTCCAGCGGCTCCGGCAGCATGACCATGCCAGGCCCGCCGCCGTAGGGTCGGTCATCCACGCGGCGATAGTTATCGCTCGTGTAGTCGCGGGGGTTCCAGCACGTCAAACTGAAACGCGACTGGTCACTGGCCCGCTGCGTCACACCATGGTCGACAATGGCGTCGAACATGGCGGGAAAAATTGTTACGACGTCAAAGCGCATGGCGCCTAGTAGTCCAAGCCCCAGTCGACGCGAATCACGCGCTGCACCTTGTCCACCTCGTCGACCACGGGGCCGACAAAGGGAATCAGGCGCTCGACTGTAGCGTCCTTGACCACCAGCACGTCATTGGCGCCCGTACTCATCAGGTCGGCCACCGCGCCCAGCGCTTCGCCCTGGCGATTCACCACGGCCATGCCCATGAGGTCGGCCCAGTAGTACTCGCCCTCTTCCTCTTCCGGCATCAAGGAGCGGGGCACGGCTACCGTGCAGCCCTTGAGCGCGAAAGCCAGGTCGCGATCCGCCAAGCCTTCCAGCTTCGCATTGACCTGCTTGGGCTGAGCGTTACCTTCTTCCACGCGGTAGGCGCGCCAGTCACCGTCACGACCGAGCCACCAAGTCTCGTAGTCGAGCAGGCTGTCGGCGAACTCCGTATCGGCGACGACCTTGATCCAGCCACGGATGCCGAAAGCACCTGCGACGAAGCCCATCGGCACCAGATCCTGCGGGACCTCGGCGGCCGATGCGGCTTGACCGGTCCTCGCGGCACGTGGCGCGATGGGCTGCTTGCTAACCATCTTCTTTACTCGATCACCCAACACACGGCCGGGCGAAAGCAGCAATTAAGCGGGCAGACGCTTGACCAGCTTCTTGACGCTGTCGGCCATCTGGGCACCCTGGGAAACCCAGTGGTTCAGACGGTCGGAAGCGATACGCAGGTCTTCCACGCCGTCCTTGGCAACCGGGCTGTAGAAGCCGATACGCTCAATGAAACGGCCATCGCGGCGGCAACGCTTGTCGGCCACGACCACGTTGAAGAACGGACGATCTTTGGCGCCACCACGGGCAAGACGAATCACAACCATTGTTGTTCCTAAAATTTCGGTTAGGCGAAAAGGGCACGATTGTACATCGTGAACTTATTGATGCGCAAGTACATTTCTACCTCAGGTACCAGTCTCCAGTTGCGGTACTGGGGCGGGCCGCTGCAAATGCGTCGTTTCTCGGACCCCCCAGGCGCACACCACGAAAACCAGCAGCGCACCTACGATCACGCCAATTGAATTTTCATCCGGCTCGGGGCCATAGTCGTTCGCATTTCGCTGACCAGGCATCAGCAGTAATGCGAGCGCCATCAGCTGCCCTACAACCGGGACTATCATCAACAGCGCAAATTTGCCGGAAAAGCCCATGTCATGCAGGCGCAGGACCATTAGCCGGATGGGATAGCAGAACAACCCGAGCAGCGTCACCATAAGCAGGCCTCTGGCGAAATTCGCGTTTGCACCGTGGGCCGAGACGCCGACAAGCGTAGCAAATATAGCGACCAACACCGCAGCAAGCGTAACGGGGAGCAACCAGGCCAAATAGCGCAGCCGCCCGATACGACCCGAGAGTGACAGCGACCAGAGCTCAGTGCACCATGGCTCGCGCAGATTGTCGTTGACCGAACCGCGCAACGAACTGCTCGGCGGCGTATAAGCATCCCGTACCGCCACCTCTGCCATATGACGAAAACGCGGCATATCGACACCGCAGCCGCGGCACAGCGTACGCTTCGCTTGGCGCAATTGGCACTTGGGGCAGACGACCTCATCCTCCACCGGCGCGAGCATGGCAAGCTGCGGCTCCGCGTCCGCTGCGGCCGGCATGGTCGCATCGAGCTGCATACTCGCCGACGGCTTGCGCACAGCGGACAACGGCGCCAAGGCACCGCCAAAATCGTCGACCGGCGTAGCCTCCTGCGGAGTCAAGTCCAGCACGGGCACAGCGGGTGCTGGCGCAGCAACAGGGGTCGGAACCGGTGCCGGCTCCGGTTCGACATGCGGCGTCAAAGACGGGAAGGCCAACGCCTCCTGCTCGGCCTCCGCATGCACCACCAGGCCGGCGCGCGCCAGCACCTGCTGATAACGCGCCAACTCGGCGTGCTGCAGGCCGCGCTTCAGCGTGGCGTTACGGCCACTGAGCAATTGCGCCACCTGCTCATCCGCGAGCTTAAGTAGCCGCGCCGCATTCGCCTTCACGTCCTCCAGCGCAACACCCGCCACCAATTCGCCGCGAAACACCAAACGATAGGTCTCTACCGCCGTCGTCATTCCCCACCCCTTATATACACAACCATCAAACGTATTCGTCTGGCCTGCACGCGCCACCTAGCTACATGCCAGGCAGCATGCCCTTCATGCCTTTCATGCCCTTCATCAGCTTGAACATGTTCTTGCCGGAGAACTGCTTCATCATCTTCTGCATGTCCTCGAACTGCTTGAGCAGGCGGTTCACCTCCTGCACGGTAACGCCGGCGCCGGCTGCAATGCGGCGCTTGCGGTTGGCCTTGATCAGTTCAGGCTTGCGGCGCTCCAAGGGCGTCATGGAATTGATGATGCCCTCCACGCGGCGCATGGCCTTGTCCGCCTCCGGCCCCTGCGCGGCCTGGGCCATGCCACTCATGCCGGGCAGCTTGTCCATCAAGCCTGCCATGCCGCCCATCTTCTTCATCTGCTGGATCTGCGCCTTGAAGTCCTCCAGGTCGAAGGACTTGCCCGTCTTCATCTTCTTGGCGAGCTTCTCGGCTTCTTCCACGTCGACCGTCTGCTGCACCTGCTCGATCAGCGACAGCACGTCGCCCATGCCGAGGATGCGTGAGGCCATACGCTCGGGATGGAAGGGCTCCAGGCCCGTCACCTTCTCGCCCACGCCAACAAACTTGATGGGCTTGCCCGTGACATGGCGCACCGAGAGTGCCGCACCGCCACGCGCATCACCATCGAGCTTGGTGAGGATCACACCCGTCAGCGGCAGCGCCTCGCCAAAGGCACGTGCCGTGTTCACGGCATCCTGGCCCTGCATCGCATCGACCACGAACAGCGTCTCGACAGGATTCAGCGCCGCGTGCAGCTGCTTGATCTCGGCCATCATGGCCTCATCGATAGCCAGGCGACCGGCCGTATCGACGATCAGCACGTCGAAGAAATGACGCTTGGCGTGATCAAGCGCGGCACGCGCGATATCGATGGGCGCCTGCTTCGGGTCGGACGGAAACCACTCCACGCCGATCTGGCCGGCCAGGGTCTTCAGCTGCTCGATGGCGGCCGGGCGATAGACGTCAGCGGAGACGACCAGCACCTTCTTCTTCGACTCCTCCTTCAGGCGTTTGGCGAGCTTGCCCGTAGTCGTCGTCTTGCCGGCACCCTGCAGGCCAGCCATCAGCACGATCGCGGGCGGCACAGCAGCGAGGTTCAGCGCGTCATTGTGCTCGCCCATCAGCTTTTTCAGCTCGTCGTGCACTACGCCGATCACGGCCTGGCCAGGCGTAAGGCTGCCCATCACGTCCTGCCCCATGGCGCGTTCCTTCACCTGCGCCACAAAGGCTTTGACGACGGGTAGGGCTACATCGGCCTCCAAGAGTGCCATGCGCACCTCGCGCATGGCTTCGGCGATATTGTCCTCAGTCAGGCGCGCGTGACCGCGCAGCGTCTTGACGACATGGGACAAACGGCTTTGGAGATTGTCGAACATGGGATCGATTCTCAATCGGCGCGCTGGGGCGCAGTGGTAAACTGGGGGCGAAATGCCGGGGAACTCGTGAGTTTACCCGACTTGAGACCCGACTTGGGATAGCAAACGCTGATCAAGCTGCTGATTTTATGACAGACGCTGCACAACTCTACGCTCCACTGATCTGGCTGGGTTACACCTTCCTGTCGGCCTGGCTGTTGTACAGCCGCCGCAGGGCGGGCACTCGGCCGCCCGCCTCGCAGCTGCAACTCGAACACGGCCTACTGGGCTTTCTGCTGCTGGCACACGTGCCGCTCGCCTTCTCGCCGCTGGCAAGCGTCCAACCGCACTTCGGCGCCGCCGAGGCGCTGGGCATGCTCACCTGGCTGGCCGTGCTCATCTATTGGACTGCTGCCTTCACCATCGTACTGGAAGGCCTACAGACCATCCTGCTGCCCGTCGCCGTCGTCACCCTCGGACTCAGTCTCTTGCTTCCCGCCGGCGTCGCCAAGCCCGAGCTAGCCTCGCCCATGATCGAAGCGCACCTGGGCATCGCGATGCTGGCGTCGGGCTTGTTTGCCGTCGCAGCAGGACTGGCCGTCCTTATGCGCCTGGCTGACCGCGACCTGCACCGCCCCGCGCGCGGCCTGCTACGCCAGCTTCCGCCACTCCTGGCATTGGAAAAGCTGTTGTTCTCGACCATCGGCCTGGGCTTCCTGCTGCTGACGGCCACGCTCGTCACGGGCGCCATCTTCTCCGACGAAACGACGGGCAAGCCGCTCAACCTGAGCCACGCGAACATCCACAAGACTGTGTTTTCCATCGCTGCCTGGCTCGTATTCGGCGCCCTGCTGCTGGGCCGCCGCCTGCGCGGCCTGCGCGGGCGCGTGGCCGCCAACTGGACCCTGGCGGGCTTTAGCCTACTTTTCCTCGCCTATATCGGTAGCCGTTTCGTACAGGAAGTGCTGTTGCACCGGGCCTAGGAAGCCTCTGATCAAGTACCCGGGTACTTAATCAGAGAATCCCTAGCCCGTGTTGTTTGACAGCCGGCACTCCACTACCGAGAATGCCGCCAACGCCACCGCACATATATAAGCATTGGACTTTCTCCCTTTATCGGCGCTGATCGCTGCACTCGTCGCCACGTTGCTGGGCTCGGCCTTCTTCTCCGGGTCGGAAACGGCCATGATGGCGATCAACCGCTATCGCCTCAATGCTGCTGCCCGCGCGGGTAACCATTTCGCCATCCAGACCTCCGCGCTACTACGCGAGACGGACAAGCTGCTCGGTGTCATCCTGCTGGGCAACACGCTGCTCAATACGGCGTCCGCCACCCTGTCCACGCTGATCACGGCCAAGCTCTTCCTCGGCAACGAGTTCGCAGTCGGCATCGCCGCGCTGGCCGTCAGCTTCGCCATCCTGGTCGTGAGCGAGGCCACGCCAAAGGTGCTGGCTGCCGCTTACCCGCAGTTCACCGCCTACGCGGCGAGCTATCCGCTCGCCTTCCTGCTGCGCGTGACCTACCCGGCAGTCTGGTTCGTCAATCTGTTCGTGGCAATGGTGATGCGGCTATTCCGCCTGCGCGGCCCGGGCGGCGACAACACCCCTCTGACGCGCGAGGAGCTACGCACACTGGTGCTCGAGGCCAGTCATTTTATTGCGCCGAAGCACCATAGCATCCTGCTCAACCTGTTCGACCTGGAAAACTTCACGGTGGACGATGTGATGACGCCGCGCCACGAGATCGAGGCGATCGATCTTACCGCGCCGCTAGACGACATCAAGCGACGACTATCGACCTGTCATCACACGCGTCTGCTGATATACGAGGAAGACCCGGACGACGTGCTAGGCATCATTCATGTCCGCAAGGTGCTGCACGCTAGCCAGGATGAACTGACGCTCGACACCCTGCGCGAGATCATGCGCGAGCCCTACTTCATCCCATCCGGCACGCCGCTCTTTACGCAAATGCAAGCATTCCAGGAAAACCACCGGCGCCTGGGCCTGGTAGTGGACGAATATGGCGAATTGCAGGGCCTGGTGACGCTGGAGGACATCCTGGAACAGGTAGTAGGCGAATTCACCAGCAATTCCCCTGCACAAGGAAAACTTTTGAAGGCGGAAATTAGCGGCAATGTCGTCGTGGAGGGCAAGGCCAGCCTGCGCGAATTGAATCGCAAACTGGCAACGACATTCCCCCTCGACGGGCCCAAAACGTTGAATGGCTTAATTCTGGAATATTTCGAAGCAATTCCGGAAACCGGTACCTGCCTGACAATCGCGGGCCAGCGCATGGAAATATTGCAGACGCAGGATAAGAGCATACGTAGCGTACGGCTGTATCGGGGCGAGGGAGCCGCTGATTAAGTATCCGGGTCGCGCTGGGCCAACAGACTGCTCGTGCAGCATTCAATTTGAAAGTATGCTGTCGTATACGGTTTGATTTCATTGCCGACCATACGCTTTTCCACTCGCTCAATCGATGAGAACGACAGTCGGCCTACTGTCCCAAAAGTGCACGCAAGCCAAGCAGGACGGGGCCGCCGGACTTTACAGGCGAACTTGACAAAGGCATTATTTATGCCAGCCTGCTAATACGTATCACTGAGTTCGCATGACGCCTGATATTCAACCCACCCACCCCTAGCGGCGTGCGAGTTGGTATACGGCGTTGCGTTACCGCTGCCACAACCCGCTCAGCGGGCGGCATGTTTGACCAGATCAATCCGAGCGAAAGAGTCATTCGTCACCATGGCGCAAGCACCGTCCTCCCTTCCCGGCATCGCGCGAGCGCTCGTTCAGCAGGGTAGATTGCAGGAAGCCGATGCCGATGCCCTTGTCGCGCAGGCAACGAGCAGCAATACCTCCTTCATCCAGGCGCTGATTGCCAGCAAGAAGCTCAGCAGCCTACAGGTGGCCGAGTTCGCCGCCCATACGTTCGGCTACCCCTTGTTCGACCTGTCGCAGATCGATACGGCCTATCTGCCGCAGGGCGGGCTGGATCCGAAGCTAATGCAGACGCGGCGAATCGCGCCGCTGTTCAAGCGGGGCACCAAGCTGTTCGTTGCCGTGTCCGACCCGACCAATTTGCAAGCCCTGGAAGACGCCAAGTTCCAGACGGGTGCCATGATCGAGCCCGTGGTCGTGGAAGACACGAAGCTCGAGCAGATGATCAGCAAGCTGGTGGAGTCGACGGGCCAGTCGCTAAAGGACCTGACCGTCGACCAGGAAGACCTGGAAATGGCTGGCGGCGACGAGCCGCCGCCCGAAGCCGACTCCGGCGCCCAAGAGGTAGACGACGCACCGGTCGTACGCTACATCCAGAAGCTGTTGATGGATGCCATCAACGGTGGGGCATCTGATATTCACTTCGAACCCTACGAAAAGTTCTACCGCGTCCGCTACCGCGTGGATGGCGTATTGCGCGAAGTCGCACAACCGCCCTTGGCGATCAAGGAAAAGATTGCTTCGCGCATCAAGGTGATCTCAAAGCTCGACATTTCGGAAAAGCGCGTGCCTCAGGATGGCCGCATGAAGCTCGTACTGTCGAAGACGCGCGCCATCGATTTCCGTGTCTCGACCTTGCCGACCCTGTTCGGTGAAAAGATTTGTATGCGTATCTTGGACCCCACGTCCGCTACGCTGGGTATTGATGCGCTGGGCTACGAGCCGGACCAGAAAGCCGCGCTGCTCGATGCCGTTCACCGCCCCTACGGCATGGTGCTGGTCACCGGGCCGACCGGTTCTGGCAAGACGGTTTCGCTCTATACCTGCCTCAACATCCTGAACGAACCGGGCATCAATATTTCGACGGCGGAAGACCCGGCGGAAATCAATCTGCCCGGCATCAATCAGGTGAACGTAAATGAAAAGGCGGGTCTAACCTTTGCCGCCGCGCTCAAGTCCTTCCTGCGCCAGGATCCGGACATCATCATGGTGGGTGAAATCCGCGACCTGGAAACGGCCGATATCTCG
This sequence comes from Burkholderiales bacterium, assembly GCA_019234745.1. Taxonomy (GTDB): domain Bacteria; phylum Pseudomonadota; class Gammaproteobacteria; order Burkholderiales; family Chitinimonadaceae; genus JAFAKZ01. Next base: position 14,105 of record JAFAKZ010000335.1, on the reverse strand, counting down.
ATCAAGGCCGCCCAGACGGGCCACATGGTGTTCTCTACACTCCACACCAACGATGCGCCAGCCACCTTGTCGCGGATGCTGAATATGGGCATCGCCCCGTTCAACATCGCCTCCTCGGTCATTCTCATCACAGGCCAGCGCCTGGCTCGGCGCCTGTGCAGCGCCTGCAAGAAGCCCGTCGACATCCCGCCGGAAGCGCTGCTACGCGCAGGTTTCACGGAAGACGAATTGGACGGTAGTTGGCAGCCCTACGGCCCCGTCGGGTGCGATATATGCAAGGGCACAGGCTACAAGGGCCGCGTGGGCATTTACCAGGTCATGCCCATTTCGGAAGAGATGCAGCGCATCATCATGCGCCAGGGCAACTCCATTGATATTGCCGACCAGGCTAAGCGCGAGGGCATACGCGACCTGCGCCAGTCCGGATTGTTGAAAGTTAAGCAGGGCATGACTTCGCTGACTGAAGTCGAAGCCGTCACCAACGAATAAGCGCAGTACACAAGGAGCAACCGCATGGCGGTGGAGAAGAAAAGCCAGGCTAAGGAATTTACCTTCACCTACGAGGGTAAAGACCGCACCGGCAAGCCAGTCAAGGGCGAAATACGCGCAGGCGGTGACGCCATCGCCAAGGCAACACTGCGCCGCCAGGGCATCAACGTCACCAAGGTGACGAAAAAATCTGGCTCGGTCGGCAAGAAAATCACGGAGAAGGACATCTGCTTCTTTACGCGCCAGATGGCCGTGATGATGAAGTCAGGCGTGCCGCTACTGCAGGCCTTCGACATCGTCGCCAAAGGCCACGCCAATCCGCGCATGACCAAGCTGCTGCTCGACATCAAGAACGATGTGGAAACAGGTTCAAGCCTGAATCAAGCCTTCCGCAAGCACCCCCTGTACTTCGACACGCTGTTCTGCAACCTGATCCAAGCGGGCGAACAGGCCGGTATTCTCGATAACCTGCTGGACCGCCTGGCCACGTACCAGGAAAAGATCATCGCCATCAAGGGCAAGATCAAGTCGGCGCTGTTCTACCCGAGCGCCATCGTCATCGCGGCCGCCATCGTGATCACCATCATCATGATCTTCGTGATCCCGGCGTTCAAGGAGCTGTTCTCCAGCTTTGGCGCCGACCTGCCGCTGCCGACCATGGTCGTGGTGAGGATGTCGGAATTCTTCGTCAGCTACTGGTATCTCATCTTCGCCGGCATCGGCGGGTCCATCTATGGCCTACTCGAACTCAAGAAGCGATCGCGGCCATTCCAGATTTGGATCGACAAGACTTCGCTGCAGGCGCCCGTATTTGGCGACATCCTGCGCAAAGCCACCATCGCACGATGGACGCGCACCATGTCCACCATGTTCGCAGCCGGCGTGCCGCTCGTTGAGGCCTTGGACTCGGTCGGCGGCGCGGCGGGCAATATCGTCTACGTGGACGCCACCAAGCGTATTCAGACGGAGGTAAGCACGGGTACGGCGCTTACCGTCGCCATGCAGAACTCCGAGGTCTTCCCCGCCATGGTGCTGCAGATGGTCGCCATCGGCGAGGAGTCCGGCGCGCTGGACGCCATGCTGGGCAAGATCGCCGACTTCTTCGAGCAGGAAGTGGATGACGCGGTCGAGGCTATGACGGCCCTGATGGAACCAATGATCATGATGGTACTGGGCCCCATCATCGGCGGTATCGTGATCGCCATGTACTTGCCGATCTTCAAGATGGGCCAGGCCGTCGGCGGAGGTTAATGAATGTCGCCTCTGGATGTCCTGGCAGCGTCGCCCACGCTGTTCGTTGTCTACGTATTTGTGTTTGGCTTGGCCGTCGGTAGCTTTCTCAATGTCGTGATCCATCGACTACCTAAGATGATGGAGGCGGAATTCCGGCAGGAATGCGCCATGCTCGACGCGCCGGAAGACGCGGAACCGCCGGCCCGTCCACGCTATAACCTGAGCGTACCCCGCTCCGCCTGCCCGTCGTGCGGCGCACAAATCGCCGCCCACGACAATATTCCCGTCCTTTCGTGGCTGCTGTTGCGCGGTAAGTGCCGCCATTGCGGCCATCCTATCTCCGTCCGCTACCCGGCCGTTGAATTGACCACCGGCCTCATTTCGGCCGGCATCGCCCTGCATTTCGGCTATAGCCTAGCCACACTTGGCGGGCTCCTGTTCGGCTTCGTACTTGTCGCCCTGTTCTTTATCGATGCCGATACCTTCCTGCTGCCCGACAGCCTGACGCTGCCCCTGCTGTGGGCGGGCCTGCTGTTTAATCTGCGCGGCATCTACACGAGCCTGCCCAGCGCCGTGATCGGCGCCGTGGCCGGCTACCTCTTGTTGTGGTCCGTGTACTGGCTGTTCAAACTGGTCACGGGCAAGGAAGGTATGGGCTATGGCGACTTCAAACTGCTGGCGGCCATTGGTGCCTGGCTGGGCTGGGCCAGCCTGCCTATCGTCATCCTGATGTCGTCCATGGTGGGCGCAATCATCGGCATCGCCATGGTGCTGTTATCGCGTCACGGCTGGGGCAAGCCGTTGCCCTTCGGCCCCTACCTGGCTGCGGCGGGGCTGGTCACGCTGATCTGGGGGCAGGACATCGCGGCCCTGATCTGGCACTGACCATGCGCGTCGTTGGGCTAACGGGGGGGATAGGTTCCGGCAAGAGCACGGTAGCGGAACTGTTCGTGCGGCACGGTGCCGCACTGGTCGATACGGACGAAATTGCGCATGCCATTAGCGCGTCGGGTGGCATCGGCGCCCAGGCCATCGCCCATGCCTTCGGTGCCGACTTCCTAGACGCCACTGGCGCCATTGACCGCGCCAAGTTGCGCGCTCTCGTATTCGGCAACGACGCAGCGCGCGCACAGCTGAACGGCGTGCTACATCCGCTAATCCGCCAGGAAGCCATGCGTCGCCTGGCCGCACTGCCGGCAACGGCGCCCTATGCCATCCTGGCCGTACCGCTGCTGTTCGAAACGAACGCCTACGCCGACGTCATGTGGCGCGCCCTCGTCGTGGATTGCCCCGAGGCCATGCAGATCGCGCGTGTAAAGGCGCGCAACCAGCTCGACGATGCAACCATCCGCCGCATCATGGAGGCCCAGTTGCCGCGCCAAGCGCGGCTGGCACAGGCAGATGATGTGATCGTCAATGACGGCGACTTGGCGCAACTTGCGGATAATGTTAAGAAATTACATGAGATTTATGCGCAAGCTTATGAATAGCAATCAATTTTTTGACTATTATTTGTAAAACTACGCCAAATCTTGCACAATCATGTGCTAATAGACGCTAATCGAAGCTAACAGGCTGGCCAGCCAACGTGATCACCTACGAATTCCCCGTCAATGAACGAATCCGCACCTTGCTGCGGCTAGAGGATTTGTACGATCGCATGGCCTATTTTGCCGGCCGTGAGCACGCGCTCGACCATCATGCGGCACTGATGGTTATGTTCGAGATCATGGAAGTGGCGAGCCGCGCCGACCTGAAGTCCGACCTGCTGCAAGAGCTGGAACGCCAGCGCCAGACGCTGGAAGCCTTGCGCGACAACCCGCAGATTTCCGAAGAAGCGCTCGACATGGTCCTTAGCGACATCGAGCATACGCATGCGCGCCTCCTGGAAAACACGGGCAAATTTGCCCAGCATCTGCGCGAGAATGAATGGCTGATGTCGATCAAGCAACGCTCCGGCATTCCGGGCGGCGTGTGCGAGTTCGATCTGCCGTCCTACCATTACTGGCAGCAGCAGCCACTCGCCCAGCGCCGCACTGCGCTTACCCAGTGGCTGGGCCCCATGATGCCCATCAAGGAAGGCGTGGACATCGTGCTGCGTATTTTGCGCAACAGTGCCAAGAGCTTTCCCCTCGTCGCTCGCACCGGCGCGTTCCAGCAGATGTCGGGCGGTAAGACGGTGCAGCTGCTCACCGTCAGCGTGGTGGAAGACTTGCCCTACGTACCCGAACTGTCGGCCAACAAATACGCCATCAACGTACGCTTCGTCACACCCGCGTCGCAGTCCGAACGTCCGCGCCAATGCGAATTGGACGTCGATTTCACCCTATCCTTCTGCAATCTCTGATGTCCCAGCCGGCCCGTATGGTCGCCTGCCCGCAGTGCGGCACGCTCACCCCTTGGTCCACCGACAATCCCTATCGCCCCTTCTGTTCGGAACGCTGCAAGCTGCTCGACCTGGGTGCTTGGGCCGACGAGCGCTACCGCATTGACGGCGATATGCAACAAGACATCGACCCTTTTGACGACGCGCAAGGCTGAAGCAGCCTTAGCTTGCGCTGAACTTTTTCTCCTGCAATAAATCCTTCACATGACGGTAATCCGGCCGTCACGGCCAATCGATAATTTGGTTGCCGTTGAATGACGAATATGTAAGAGAAGGAGGCACTACCCCATGCTGCACCTAGACAGCCGCAAGAAGGATAGCGAACGTCCCTCACTGTCCGTTGCGCTCGCCCGCAATGAAGACGACGTGCGCGCAGCGCAGAGCCTGCGCTATCGTGTATTTGGCGAAGAAATGGGTGCACGCCTCCACAGCCGTGAGCCAGGCCTGGACACGGACATGTTCGACCCGTATTGCGACCACCTGCTGGTACGCGACGACAACACAGGCGAAGTGGTAGGCACCTACCGCATCCTGTCGCCGACGGAAGCGCGCCGACTGGGCAACTACTATTCCGAGAGCGAATTCGACCTGACCCGCCTGCAGCACATCCGCAGCAGCATGGTCGAAATCGGTCGTTCCTGCGTGCATCCGGACTACCGTACGGGCGCCACCATCACCCTGCTGTGGTCTGGCCTGGCCGAATACATGGCCCGTAACGGCTACGAGTACCTGGCCGGCTGCGCCAGCGTCTCCATGGCCGACGGTGGCCACATGGCCGCCAGCCTGTACGAACAACTGAAGTCGCGCGTGATGAGCCCGGTCGAATGGCGCGTGTTTCCACGCTGCCCGCTACCGTTGGAAGCGCTGGAGCGCAACCATGAGGTCGAAGTGCCGCCGCTCATCCGCGGCTACCTGCGTGCCGGTGCCGTCATCTGCGGCGCCCCGGCCTGGGATCCTGATTTTAATACGGCAGATTTGTTCATTTTGTTGCCAATGAGCCAAATCAACGCCCGCTACAAGCGCCACTTCGTCGAAGCCGCGTAGTCGTTGCAGCCAGGACGTAGGGCTTCAAAGCAGTAGAAGTCCTCGCCTGGCAATCCCTCCTAGTCCCGCAATCATCGAGCACCAATGACTACGCCAGGTTTGCGAGACCACACCAGGCAGGCTTTCCTGGCCGCCATTCCCGCACGCTACGCTGACAGCCCGCTGGTTCGCCGGTTAAACTGGCGGCCTGTCACCATGAAAACATCCCGCCTCGTCCGTTTCTGGCGCCTTAGCCGCCTGTTCATTCACCTCGTCTTCGGCGTCGTAGAAGTTGCCGCCCTGTTCCCGTGGCGCAGCAACGCTGGCCGGGCACGCGCCATACAGCGCTGGTCCCGGCGCATGTGCGACGTCCTCCATCTGAAGGTCTCGGCACGCGGCCAGCTGCCGGCCGACACACCATCGGGCGCCGTGCTGGTGGCAAACCATGTCTCCTGGATCGATATCTTCGTATTGAACACCATTGCACCGTCGCGCTTTGTCGCCAAAGCTGAGGTGCGTAGCTGGCCTCTGATCGGCTGGCTGTGCGCACGTACGGGCACACTATTCGTAACGCGCGAGCGTCGGCACGACACACAACGGGTGAACCAGGAAATTGCCGGTGTGATGGCCGAAGGCGACAGCGTGGCCGTGTTTCCCGAAGGCAGCACGACAGACGGCTTCGACGTCATACCATTCAATGCTTCGCTACTGCAGCCAGCCGTGGATGCCGGCGTCGATCTGGCGCCCGTCGCCCTGCGTTATTACGATCCCAGCCGCGCGCGCTCGGACGCCGCATCCTACGTGGGCGAGATGACGCTGGTGGAATCCATAGGCCGCATCCTGGGCGAACAGGCCATCATCGCAGAGCTCGATTACCTGCCCCGCATCCCCACGGTAGGCCGCCACCGGCGCGAAGTGGCCAAGGAAGCGCAAGCGAAGATCGCAGAAATCGTGCTATCCGATTCGCCCATCGGCCAGCATGCCAGCTCACCGGCGCAGCGGTCGGTCGACACCGCCACGACAGCAGTAGCCCAGTCGCCCCATTAGGCGGTCAGCTCCACTCCGTCGTCACCGGTTGCCTTGACCGCACCTGGAACACCAGCCCGTCATCCAGCCGCAGGGCGCTGAGCGCGCCACCCCATACGCAGCCCGTATCGAGCGCGATCAGGCCCGGAGCGCGATGCAACCCCAGCGCCGACCAATGCCCGCACACGACGGTTTGCTTGCCCTCGCGCACGCTCGGCAGATCGAACCACGCGGCCCGATCCGCCGGCGCATCGGCCAGCTCGCCCTTGAACTTCAAATCCAGCCTACCGTCCCGCGTCAGGACACGCATGCGTGTGCACGCGTTGACGATAAAGCGCAGCCGATCCCAGCCGGCCAGGTGCGCATCCCAGCGGTCTGGCTCATTGCCATACATATGGGCAAGAAAATCGCGGTACTCAGCTCCCGCCAATACCTTTTCCACGTCGGCCGAGCAGCGCAAGGCCTCCTCCACACTCCACTGCGGCGGCAGGCCTGCGTGGACAAAAACATAATGCGCATCAGCAATCACCAGTGGCTGCTGGCGCAGCCATGCGAGCAGCTCGTCCGCATCAGGCGCCCGCAAGATGTCGTCGACGGTATCGAGATGCTTGACCTTGGCCAACCCTGCGTGCACGGCAATCAGATGCAGGTCGTGATTGCCCAGAACGAGGCGTAGCCGGTGCCGCTCGGTACGGGCCCAGCGCAAGACTTCAAGCGACTTCGGCCCGCGATTGACCAGGTCGCCCAACAGGACCAGCCTGTCCTCCATCGGGTTGTAGGCAATGTGCTCCAGCAGGGCCTGGAGCTCGTCGAAGCACCCCTGGATGTCTCCTATCGCGTAACTTGCCATGGCCTTATCGTTTCCACGTTTGATCCAGCGGAATTATGCCACCTAAGTGGGGACTAACCGCTTAGGGCAGCCGAGCCGGCAGACTCGTCGCGGCAAATCCAACGACGTACTTAAGTAAATCAAGGCGCTAGGCTAGACTGCATGGTGGAGGAAGCAATGATAGAACAACCCCTAGCCAATCTCGACGCCTGGGTACGTTACTTCGAGACGAGCACGCTGCCGGTTTTGCAGAAGACGCACGACTCCTTGATCGCGCTGCAGGCCAGCGGCGAGGGTGCCACCGTGCAGAGCCTGGCCGCCGTCGCCAAGCACGATGCGCTGTTCGCCTTGCAGATCTTGCGCTTCCTGCAGCGACGCCGCTCGTCCCACCAGCTTACCGATGTCACCACGGTCGAACGTGTGATCCTGATGGTCGGCGTCGATACCCTCCTGGCCGAGTACGGCCAGATCGTCACAGTGGAGTCCCTCCTGGCCGGCCACCAGCCCGCACTGGATGCCGTTCGCCGCGTGATGCAGCGCGCCCACCATGCCGCCCTGTGCGCGGACAAGTGGGCCGCCTACCGCCACGATATCGACAATGCGGAAGTGATGACGGCTGCGCTGCTGCGCGATATCGCGGAGATCCTGGTCGGCTGCTTCGCCCCGCGCCTATACCAGCGTATTCGCGCCATGCAGCATGCGGACAAGCGCCTGCGCAGCCCGGTGGCGCAGAAAGTCGTACTAGGCTTTCCACTCATCGACCTGCAGCTGGCCCTGATCGAGCAGTGGCGCCTGCCACCCATCCTGAAAATGCTGATGGACGAGGGCCATTCCGAGCACCCCCGTGTACGTACGGTAGCGACAGCCGTCGCCTTTGCACGCCACGTAGCCAACGGCTGGGATGACGCTGCCCTACCCGATGACTTCAAGGAGGCCGCCGAGCTGACGGGCCTCAGCGAGAACGAGACGCGCAAAGTCACGCTGCAGGCGACAGAGCGCGCGGCAGAATCCTGGCCCTGGTACGCGGCCGAGCCCAATATGCCACCGCCGCCGCCGGAGCCGCTGACGGCCGAGGACGCGACGGAAGACAGCGGCAACGCAAGCTCAGCGCCCTAGGCCAGGCAGCGTAGAAACGACAAAAGCCGACCCTAGGGTCGGCTTTTGTTTTGCTGCGGCAACCGATTACTCGGCGGCAACAGCCTCGGCTGCGTCCGGACGATCCACCAGTTCGACCAGCGCCATAGGCGCATTGTCGCCTTGGCGGAAGCCGTACTTCAGGATGCGCAGATAGCCGCCGTTGCGGTTCTTGTAGCGCGGGCCCAGCACGTCGAACAGCTTGGCCACCAGCTCGCGATCGCGGGTGCGGTCGAAAGCCAGGCGCAGGTTGGCGACGGAACGCTCCTGCTTGCCCAGGGTGATCAGCGGTTCTGCGACGCGACGGAGTTCCTTCGCCTTCGGCAGCGTGGTCTTGATGGCTTCGTGCTTCAGGAGCGCGTTAGCCAGGTTGCGCAGCATCGCAAGACGATGGCTCGTCGTGCGATTCAGTTTGCGATTACTTTGACGATGACGCATTTGTCTATCCCTTTTTTCCTAGCAGGTCTGGGCCTTACGGCTTTTCCAGACCGACCGGCGGCCAGTTTTCCAGCTTCATGCCGAGCGTCAGACCCTTAGAGGCAAGCACTTCCTTGATTTCATTCAAGGACTTGCGGCCCAGATTCGGGGTCTTCAGCAGCTCGGTTTCGGTACGCTGAATCAAGTCGCCGATGTAGTAGATGTTTTCAGCCTTCAGGCAGTTAGCCGAGCGAACGGTCAGCTCGAGGTCGTCGACCGGGCGGAGCAGGATCGGGTCGACCTGCGGCGCGCGCGGCGCTTCAGGTTCGACTTCCGTGCTCTTCAGGTCGGCAAACACAGCCAACTGCTCGACGAGTACGCGAGCGGCATAACGCACAGCTTCTTCCGGATCGATCGCGCCGTTCGTTTCGATTTCCATCACCAGCTTGTCGAGGTCGGTGCGCTGCTCAACGCGGGCACTTTCCACGGCATAGCTGACACGGCGAATCGGGCTGAACGAGGCATCCAGCAGGATGGCGCCAATGTGGCGGCCTTCCTCGCGGTCGACGCGGGTAACCGAAGGCTGATAACCACGACCCTTTTCGACCTTGATCTCCATGGCGATCTTGCCGCCGGCGGAGAGGTTGGCGATGACGTGGTCGGGGTTGATGATCTCGACATCGTGCGGCACTTCGATATCAGCAGCCGTCACTAGGCCCTCGCCATCCTTCTTCAGGGTGAGGAGCGCTTCGGCACGACCGTGAAGCTTGAGTACCACGCCCTTCAGGTTCAAGAGGATGTCGACGACATCTTCCTGAACACCGTCCAGAGCGGAGTACTCGTGCAGCACACCTTCGATCTTGACCTCGGTCGGAGCGTAACCGGGCATCGACGACAGCAGGATGCGACGCAATGCATTGCCGAGCGTGTGGCCGTAGCCACGCTCGAACGGCTCCATCACGACGCGTGCCTGAGTGGTCGTCGACGCCTGCACATCAACAATGCGCGGCTTCAGCAAGTCATTGGCGTTGCTTAGCATAAACAAACAATCCCTTTATCGATACGAGCGGTAATCCGGTACGCGCTGCTATGCGCGATTACTTCGAGTAGTACTCGACGACGAGCTGCTCGTTGATGTCGCTGGACAAGTCGCTACGCTCAGGAGCGGACTTGTACACGCCTTCCATCTTCTTGGGATCAACGGTGACCCAGCCCGGAAAACCGATCCCTTCGGCCAGGGCCAAAGCTTCGGCAACACGCGCTTGCTTCTTCGACTTGTCACGCACGGCAACAACGTCACCTGCCTTCACTTGGAAGGACGGGATGTTCACCACTTCACCGTTCACGGTGATGGACTTGTGGCCGACCAGCTGGCGCGCTTCGGCGCGGGTCGAGCCAAAGCCCATGCGGTAGACGACGTTGTCCAGGCGTGCTTCGAGCAGCTTGAGCAGGTTTTCGCCGGTCGAACCCTTACGGCGGTTCGCCTCTTCAAAGTAACGGCGGAACTGGCGCTCGAGAACGCCGTAGATACGGCGAATCTTTTGCTTTTCACGCAGTTGGACACCGTAGCCCGACAGGCGCGGTTGCTTCGCGCCATGTTGGCCAGGCTTCGTGTCCAGCTTGCACTTGCTATCAAGTGCACGACGGGCGCTCTTGAGGAACAGGTCAGTGCCCTCGCGACGCGACAGTTTACACTTCGGTCCGATATAACGTGCCATCTCGGGTCTCCGGAATTAAATACGACGCTTCTTCGGCGGACGACAGCCGTTGTGCGGTACGGGGGTAACGTCGGAAATGCTGGTGATCTTGAATCCCAGCGCATTCAACGCACGCACAGCGGAGTCACGGCCGGGGCCGGGTCCCTTGATACGCACTTCGAGGTTCTTGACACCATATTCTTGGGCAACTTTACCAGCGTGCTCCGCAGCAACCTGCGCTGCGAATGGTGTACTTTTCCGAGAGCCTTTAAAACCAGCACCGCCCGAGGTAGCCCAAGATAACGCGTTCCCTTGGCGATCAGTGATGGTCACAATCGTGTTGTTGAAGGAAGCGTGCACATGCACGATGCCTTCGGACACACTCTTCTTGACTTTCTTCCGTACACGCACTGTGTTTGCTTTAGCCATTGCTATTCCTTAAGTGCTTACTTCTTCCCGGCGATTGCCTTACGCGGGCCCTTACGGGTGCGGGCGTTCGTACGGGTGCGCTGACCACGTGCGGGCAGGCCGCGACGATGGCGCAGACCGCGGTAGCAACCGAGGTCCATCAAACGCTTAATGTTCATAGTCGTTTCGCGGCGGAGGTCACCCTCGACCGTGAACTTGGCGACTTCTTCGCGCAGCTTGTCCATTTCAGCATCGGTCAGGTCCTTGATCTTGCGATCGGCAGGAACACCGGTGCTGGCACAAATAGCCTTGGCGCGAGTCTGTCCGATTCCGTAAATGGCCTGGAGGCCAATGACGGTATGCTGATGATTGGGAATGTTTACCCCAGCAATACGGGCCATGTTTCTCGTTACCCCAGATTTAAAAAGTTGCGGATTCTAGCACCAACGCAACCAGAAGGCAAGCGTTTTACCGCTTAGCCCTGGCGCTGCTTGTGCCGCGGATCCGTGCAAATCACGCGAACCACGCGATTGCGGCGGATGATCTTGCAATTACGGCAGATTTTCTTGACCGAAGCTTGAACTCGCATCGCTCTATCCTTTCGTTAAAAAACCGCGTCGCCTGAACTCAATCACTTGGCGCGGAAGACGATCCGGGCGCGGGACAGGTCGTAGGGCGTGAGCTCTACGGTGACCTTGTCGCCAGGCAGAATGCGGATGTAGTGCATCCGCATCTTGCCGGAAATATGGCCTAGCACTACGTGGCCGTTTTCCAGTTTCACCCGGAAAGTCGCGTTAGGGAGGTTTTCGACAACCTCCCCCTGCATTTGAATGACGTCTTCCTTCGACATGACTCGTTCGAGTTTCCGTTTCGCGAGGCTGTTTAACCAGCCTTGAAATTGGCCTTCTTCAGCAGGCTTTCGTACTGATGGGACAACAGGTAGGACTGCACCTGCGACATGAAGTCCGTCGTCACCACCACCACAATCAGGAGCGATGTACCGCCAAAGTAGAAAGGTAGCTTCCACTGCAGTATCAAGAACTCCGGAATCAAGCACACTGTCGTGATGTAGATCGCACCGACCAGGGTCAAGCGGAGCAACACCTTCTCAATGTACTTCGCGGTCTGCTCACCCGGGCGGATGCCCGGCACGAACGCGCCGCTCTTCTTCAGGTTGTCTGCCGTTTCCTTGGGGTTGAACACCAAGGCCGTGTAGAAGTAACAGAAGAAGATGATTGCTGCCGAATAGGCCACCACGTAGAGCGGCTCACCCGGATGCAATTTTTCGCCCAGGATCTTCATCCAGCCGAGACCATCGGTATTGCCCGCCCACGACAGCACGGTCGCGGGGAACAAGATGATGCTCGAGGCGAAGATCGGCGGAATCACGCCAGACATGTTGAGCTTGAGCGGCAAATGCGTGCTCTGGCCCTGCATGATCCGGTTACCCACCTGACGCTTGGCGTAGTTCACCAGCACCTTGCGCTGCGCACGTTCGACAAACACCACACCCGCCACCACCAGTACCGCCAGCACAACCACGGCAAGCACGACCAGCGAATTAAGCTGGCCGACACTCGCCATCGTCAGCGTCTTGCCGATGGCGTTGGGCAGGCCGGCCGTGATGCCGGCGAAGATCAGGATGGAAATACCATTGCCCAATCCGCGCTCGGTCACCTGCTCGCCCAACCACATCAGGAACATCGTCCCGGTGACGAGCGAGAGCACAGCCGTCGTGTAGAACTCGACCGGGCCGACGCCAGCAATCATGCCCTGACCCAGCAGACCGCGCGTCAGGAACGTCGCCTGTACGGTAGCGATCACTACGGTCAGATAGCGGGTGTACTGCGTGATCTTGCGGCGGCCAGACTCACCTTCCTTCTTCAACTCCTTCAGGTTCGGGAATACTTCCGAACCCAACTGCAGGATGATCGAAGACGAAATGTAAGGCGTGATGCCAATCGCAAATATCGTCATGCGCGACAGCGCGCCACCCGAAAACATGTTGAACATCTGCAGCAGGCCGGCGCCGGACTTCGACGGATCGAAGAGCTTCGCCAGTGCCGCAGGGTCCACACCCGGAATCGGGATGTGCGCGCCGATGCGGTAAACGATCAAGGCGCCGATCAAAAACCAGATACGCTTCTTCAGGTCCGCAAATTTCGTTGCGGTACTAGCCATTGCTGGATTTGCCACGTGTCGCCCTTATCTCGCTGTTACTCAGCCAAACTACCGCCGGCGGCCTCGAGGGCAGCCTTGGCGCCAGCCGTCGCGGCGATGCCGCGCAGCTTGATCGCCTTTTCCACCTTACCAGCCAGAATCAGCTTGGCGGCCTTGGCCGATTGCGGCACCAGACCCAGCTGCTTCAGAACCAGGATGTCGGCCTCTTCAACCGGCAGGCGGGACAGGTCACCCGTGCGCACTTCCACCGTGTGGCCAGCCGTCAACGACTTGAAGCCACGCTTCGGCAGGCGACGTTGCAGCGGCATTTGACCGCCTTCGAAGCCAACCTTGTGGAAACCGCCCGAACGCGACTTCTGACCCTTGTGACCACGGCCGCAGGTCTTGCCCAGGCCGGAGCCGATGCCGCGGCCAACACGCTTCTGAGCGTGCTTGGCGCCAGCGGCGGGCTTGATCGTATTCAGTTCCATTTAGCCCTCGCTTTTCAGCAGATAGCTGATCTTGTTGATCATGCCGCGATTGGCCGGCGTATCAATGACTTCAACAGTCTGGTTGATACGACGCAATCCCAGGCCGCGAGCACACGCCTTGTGCGCTTCGAGACGGCCGATCAGGCTCTTGACGAGCGTAACCTTGATGCGAGCTTCAGCCATTTGCTGCCACTCCCAGGACGTCTTCCACGGTCAGGCCACGCTTGGCGGCGATTTCCGCCGGCGAGCGCAGCTTGCTCAAACCATCGAGCGTCGCGCGGACGATGTTGTACGGATTGGTGGAGCCGTGGCACTTGGCCGAAATGTTGGTCACGCCCATCACTTCGAACACAGCGCGCATCGGGCCACCGGCCTTGATACCAGCACCTTCGGCAGCCGGCTGCATGAACACGGTGGTAGCACCGTGCTTGCCGACAACCGCATGTTGCACGGTACCGTTCTTCAGCGTGATCTTCACCAGCTTGCGGCGAGCTTCTTCCATCGCCTTCTGCACAGCGACGGGCACTTCCTTGGACTTGCCCTTGCCCATGCCGATGCGGCCATCGCCATCACCAACCACGGTCAGCGCTGCGAAGCCCATGATCCGACCGCCCTTCACCACTTTGGTGACGCGGTTCACGCTGATCATCTTCTCCCGCAGGCCGTCGCCGCGATCTTCGATATCAGTCTTAGCCATTGTGTGACTCCTTAGAATTCGAGGCCGGCTTCACGTGCCGCTTCGGCCAGCGCCTTGACGCGGCCGTGGTAGTGGAAGCCCGAACGGTCAAACGCGACGGTCGTCACGCCGGCAG
>JAFAKZ010000285.1 GCA_019234745.1 Burkholderiales bacterium | reverse complement strand
CGTCGCCCAGATCGACAAGGACGGCTATGTGGTGATCGTCGGGCGCGCGTCCGACATGATCATCTCGGGCGGCTACAACGTTTACCCGAAGGAAATCGAGACGGTGATCGACACCCTGCCGGGCGTCGGCGAATCGGCGGTGATCGGGGTGCCGCATCCCGATTTCGGTGAGGGCGTGGTGGCGGTGATCCGCACCTTGCCCGGCAAGGCTCATCCCTCCGAGGCCGAGATCGTCGCGGCGCTCAAGGGACAGCTGGCCGGCTACAAGGTGCCGAAAAAGCTGATTTTCGTCGAAGAGCTACCGCGCAACGCCATGGGCAAGGTGGTCAAGGCGGAACTCCGCAAAGCCAATTCGGGCTTGTTCCAATGATGATCCGGCTCGGTCTCTTCCTGCTGCGCCTCAGCCGCCGTCTGTTCGGCCTGCGCGAGGAGGTGGTCGAGCTGGACGGCGCCCGCATCGTCTATTCCGATGGGGGCAGGGGAGAGCCGCTGGTCTTGCTGCATGGCCTGGGCGCCAGCCGCTCCACCTTCGACATGGTGGCGGCGCAATTGGTACGCCGCTATCGCGTGCTGATCCCCGATCTGCCGGGCTTCGGCGAAAGCGGCCCGGCGCCGGACGGCGATTACGGCATCGACGCCCAGGTGGAATGGGTCGAGCGTTTTGTCGCCCATCACCGGCTGACCAAGTTTCATCTCGGCGGCAATTCGATGGGCGGCTGGATCGCCGCCGCCTACGCCGCCAAGCATCCCGAGCAGGTGCAGAGCCTGTGGCTGCTGGCGGCGGCCGGTACCGGTGAGATGTTGGAGACCGAGGCGGTCAAAGTGCGCCAGGAGGAAGGGCGCTATCTGCTGCTGGCGCGCACGATCGCCGAGTTCGATGCGGTGATGGAGCGCATCTTCTACCGCGCGCCGCCCTTGCCGCTGGCGCTGCGCTGGGCCGGTTCGCGGCTGTCGGCGTCGAAATTCGACCTGCATTCGCGGATCTTCGACCAGCTTTTGGACCGCGGCGAGGATTACCGGCTGGAACCGCATCTGCCGCAAATCACCGCGCCCACTTTGCTGGTGTGGGGCGACCATGACAGCGTGGTGCCGCTGTCGGTGATGGAGCGCTTCGCCGCCTTGGTGCCGAAGGCCGAGCCGGTGGTGATGAAGGAAGTCGGCCATGTCCCGCAGATGGAAGCGCCCAAACAGGTCGCCGCCGATTATCTGCGGTTCAGAGAGGCTTTGACGGCCCATTAACCGCCAAGGCGCCAAGACGACGCCAAGGAAGACGCCAAGAAAAAAGCGCCTGCGGCACTAGCTCGATGAACTGCCGCAGGCGCTTTCCGATGGCCAAGAACTTGGCGTCTTGGCGCCTTGGCGGTTAATCAATCCTCAGACAGCTCACCTACAGCCGACTGCAGGTAATTGGGCAACCCGACCTTGGCGACCAGCTCGATCTGCGTCTCGTAGAAATCGATACGCTCTTCGGTCTCTTCGAGGAAATCTTCCAGAAGATCGCGGCTGACATAGTCCCTGGCGTCTTCCAGCTTGGCGATGACGGCGACCAGTTCGGTGCGTGCCGCGGTCTCCGAGGCCAGGCTGTTCTTAAGCAGCTCGGGCACGTCCTCGCCGATCAGCAGCTTGCCGAGATCCTGCAGGTTGGGCAGGCCTTCGAGGAATAGGATGCGCTCGATCAGCTTGTCGGCCTCTTTCATGAGGTCGATGGAATCCTCGTAGACATGCTTGCCGAGATCGCGAAAACCCCAGTTCTTGGCCATGCGGGCGTGCAGGAAATGCTGGTTGATGCCGGTCAGCTGGTGACGCAGCACCTTGTTGAGCTGGGCGTTGAGCGCCTTGTCGCCTCTCATGACGGTTCTCCTTTGCCCAGGGCGGATTGCTGGTAGTTCTCGAGCCCGACCATCTCGATCAGGCGCAATTGCTGTTCAAGCCAAAGGGTGTGGTCTTCCTCGGTATCGTAGAGCAGGCTGGTGAGGATGCGGCGGGTCTCGAAATCCTCTTCCTTTTCGCACAGCGCGATCGCGTCCTTCAGCTTCTTCACCACAGACAGCTCATAATCGAGATCGCTCTTCAGCATCTCGGGCACGGTCGAGCCGATCTTCAGCGTGGCGCGGCTTTGCACGTCGGGAACGCCTTCGAGGAACAGGATGCGGCGGATCAGGTGCGAGGCGTGCTCCAGCTCCTCGACCCGCTCGTGCTCGATGCGCTCATAAAGCGCCATCAGCCCCCAATTCTCATACATGCGCGAATGGATGAAATATTGGTCGGCGGCGCTCAATTCGTCGGTCAGGAGCCTGTTCAGCGTATCGACGACTTTTTTGCTGCCCTTCATCCCGCTGATCCTCCACGCAAATTTCAGCCCCGTACTCTGCGCGCACCAGCGTTGCGGTTCAATCAGTCATTTTGCGATTGATTTGCAATTGCGCGTTTGGATATAGTCCGGTCCATCAGAAGGGGG
>JAFAKZ010000109.1 GCA_019234745.1 Burkholderiales bacterium | reverse complement strand
GGGGCGTCGAGGTTGCTGGCCGTGTTGTCGATGAACAGGCATTCGCCGGGTTTGGTGCCGAGTTGGTCCAGGGCGTACTGGAAGATGGCTTCGTCGGATTTATCGGAGCCGACAGCGGCCGATACGACGATGGGGTCGAATAGGGCGTCGAGCTGGTGGTGGGCACGTAGGCAGTCAATGCGGTCGAGCTTGTTGTCGGTGATGATGCCGATACGGTAGCGGTGCTTGAGCGATCGGGCCAGGTCGAACATGGCCGTGTTGAGCGGGGTGCTCTTGAAGGCGGCGTCGAGCAGGGCGAAGTCGATGTCGCGGCCCAGGCGTGCGCAGACTTCGGGCCAGATGGCGGCGTGGGTGGTCTTGCCCAGCAGCAGGCCGTGGTTGAAGGGTTTGAGGGCGGCTTGGATGGTGGCGAAGGCGATGCCTGTGGCTTCGCTTAGGTAGCGGTTGGTGGTAAGGGAGCCCGTCTTGTCGGTGGTGAGGACGCCGTCGAAGTCGAAGAGGATGGCTTGGATCATTGGGCTACCTGTAGGACCAGTCATCGCGGCATCAATACGTGCGGCGCAATACCCTCCGGGGATTGCGCCCTACGCCTGTTACAGCTCATTTTGCACCTGCACGGCGCGGCCGAGGATGCGCAGGACGTCGCCGTGTTCCGGGCGGATGTGCCAGTCGGGGTAGCGGGTCTTGTCGGTGCTGTCGCTGACGACGCGGATGCTGCCGTCCGGTTCGACGAAGAGGCGCTTGATGAAGAATTCGCCCTGGTAGTCGATGGCGTAGATCTTGCCGGAGCGGATGCGGGTTTCGGCGGTGTTCACCGTGACCGGGGAGCCGTTCTTGATCTCGGGGCTCATGCTGTCGCCGTCCGCCTGGACGGTAACGAGATGTTCGGGCTTGTAGCCGTGGCGTTCGACCCAGGCGCGGCGGTAGCGGTTGGGTGTGCCTTTTTCGTCGATATGCCATTGCAGGCGGCCGTCGCCGGCGGAGAGCTTGAGCGAGAGGCGGGGCACTTCGACTTCGTCCGCCGTCAGTGGCTCATCCTCCGACCATACCTTTACCCGGCGCGGGGCGCTGCGGATGTTGCCCATGTCGGCAGGCGCATCACCCACGTCGAAATAGCCGGCAGGTAAATCCAGCATGGCTTCGATCTCGCGCGCCTTTTCTTCACCCAGGCGCTTGCGGTATTTGTTGTCCTCTGGGGCAAGCAGGCGGGAGACGTAGCTGGCCTGCATGCCGACGCGCTCGGCGAAGGCGGCGGCACGGCCGTGGAACTGGTTTTCTATAAGGCGCGCGAGGGCGGCCTGGCGGATGGTGTAGATGTCCATGATGGGCCTGATTACCAGGGTTGAATAGCGTGTGACGCGCGAATTGTAGCGCGAGAAATCACCGATGGGTAAATTTTCTACGGGTTGATCTGTGATTGTTCTGTAGGTAAACTTAACCTATGGCTAATCGCTGAAGCACGCTGCTGGGCCGTCTTCGGTATCACGATCAATCCCGGCTTTAGGAAATCAGTCTATGAACATGGCAGAAGTGAAGCACATCGATATCGAGAGCCGCCTTGTGCGTTGGGGTAACTGGGCGCGGGTGCGCCGTGCGACGATGGCAGACGGCTCACCGGCGAGTTCGGGCAGTGCTGCGAGCCAACTGGGTGCGCTGATCGATCGTCGTGCTGCTGAGCTGGGTGAGGTGGGCGGAAACTGGGCGCAACTGCCGGGCGATACGCGTGAGCAGGAGGAAACGGAGGCGGCCTGGCGTAAGGTGCATCCGCGCTTTCGCAAGATACTGAAGGCTTGGTATATCCAGCGTGTGAGCCTGCCGCGTTTGAAGGGGGTGGCAGGGGCGGAGAGCCTGGAGCATGCGAGGTGGTTGTTGCGGCAGGCTGGACTGTCGATTGCGGATATTTTGGCGAAAGATGCTAAAAAAGTTTGACAATGTGGAATTACGTGCTACAATGGAAACATAAATCGCTGCTTCCGGGTCATGCCGCTGAAAACTACCGACAAGTCGGTAGTTTTGTCGCGTCTGTAGGGAATGCGCGATTGCTTGTGGGCCTGTTCGGACTGCTTTCCGGTGATGCCGGGGAATGGTTTGGATGGGCCTTTGTTGTTTGCGGCAGCACGCATACAGCGCAATGCACGCAGGCGTTGCACCCTGCGTGTGTTTCGTAGCGGCACGCATGCGGCGTAATACCCTTCGGGGATTACGCCCTACGAGCTAATGGCACCCTACTCAGCACGTTGTAGTGCGCACCAGCGAGGACGATGCGCCGCCGATCCTGTGTTGGGAGGGGTTCGTCATATAAACCCGCACGGATGCGATGTAGGTCGGCTCTGTGGCGGTCTGGATGCGGCGCAATGCTTCGCAATTGCGCCCTACGAGCTACGCCGCCTCAAAGTACGTGTATTGATAGGCTTGGCTAGACGGCAATAAAGCAGCCCCGCCAAAAGCGGGGCTGTATGTTATGCAGGAATGTCCTGAAGCGCCTTGCTTGCCGCCATGTCGCCGCCCTTGGCAAAGGCCGTGATCATCTGGTTGATGAAGGCCTGGGCACTAAAGGTCGGGCTGGAAAAGTCGGGTTCATATCCCTTTATCACCCCCGGTTGCGCCTTAGCAAGCAGCGGGCTCCAAACCATGCTTGCGTAGATCTCATTCTTCGTCTGAACCGATACCTTAGGGTTGTTGAATACCTGGTTCAACTTGGCCTTCAGGGATGTCGGTACGCCAGGCGGGTAGATGCTGTCTGTATATGTATATGTCGTCTGAGATGCGGCTGACATTGCCGCGCCCTGAGCCGAAATGTTGACCACAGCGCTATTGTCATCGGCGTTTGCGCTTGTTCCAGCGCTGGCAGTCGCGCTGCGCAAGACTGGCGTGCTGGGGTGTGCCGCGTATACATTGATCGGTGAAATCATCTTTTCCTCCTTCAAGTCGCGCTGATGGTTGCCACTGCAGCGCGAACGTGTGCTGCTTGGTCGCGGCAATTCCTGCCACTACGCATTCATCTGACACGGTAGAAACAAGGGCAGGCACGATGTGTGCCTGCTTGCCAAGTCTGCTCTGCCATTGAGCGGCGAATGTGCCTCATACCTGTAACCCCGCCTCCTTTGGAGCGGGGCTTTTCGTTTTCTGGGCTCGCCTTTGGCGGGCCCTTTTTTTATTGGAGCGTGCCATGCCTGTCTTGGAGTACCCGATCCGCCCTGGTGCGGTGTTATTGATGCCTTCGGGCGAGCGTGCCGGTGTAGCGGAGCTGCGGCCGGGGTCGGTGTTGTTGCGCTATATGGCGTCGTGGGAGCTGGTGGAGTTGTCGCGCGAGGTGGCGGGGCGGTTGCCGCATTGCGGGCATTTGCCGCGCGAGCAGACGGTGTTGCTGGCGCCGGTGCCGCTGGATGATGCGCCGATGAGCATGCCGGACCTGGGTGAGCGCTTGCGCTGGATGGAGCG
>JAFAKZ010000091.1 GCA_019234745.1 Burkholderiales bacterium | reverse complement strand
ATACGGCGCGGCATTGCACATGCTTTCAATGGCAGCCGGCAGCAGGCAGATGCCTATATCGAGCAGGGTTTCAAGCTGGGCTTTGGCGGTACGCTGACTTTCGAACGCGCGCTGAACATCCGCCGCCTCGCCCAGGAATTGCCGCTGGAATGCATCGTATTGGAGACGGATGCCCCAGATATCTCACCCGCGTGGGCCTACAAGCAGCGCAACGAACCCGCCTACTTGGCTCGTATTGCTGCCGAGCTCGCCGAATTGCGCAGCATCGATTTCGATACAGCCTGCACTGCAACGACAGCTAACGCAGAGGCGGTCTTGGGCATCTAGGTGGCGATACCGACCCGCTCACGCACGAAGCCGATGTGCTGGCGCAGTACGTATAGCTGGTCGACAAAAGCCAGGGGCACGTTCAGCGCATTTACCGCCTGTTCGATCTCGTCGAGCCGCGCGCGTAGCTCGCCAACGGCTTCCGGCGTGGGGTCGGACATCACGCTGCGTTCGAGCGCGATCAAGGCGCCATACCACTTGTAGATGCGAGATTTGATACGCCAGTTGTACATCCACGGAACGAAGCGCAGACCCGGCACCAGCAGGACGACGATGGGTACGATGACGATCAGGATGCGATCCAGCAGGCTCGCTACCCAGAACGGTAGACTGCGATATAGCGTGCTCTTGCCCGAACGGTAGTAGCGCGCCGCATCGTCGCTCAAACGGAACTCGTGCGCCACCGGCGCCGGAAACTCGCCTGGCTGTGTGAGGATATTGCCCTTGCCATGCACTTCCTTGGCCGTCTCGATCAACAGGTCCGATAGTGCCGGGTGCAGTGTGTCACGCGCTACCAGCTCAACCGTCGGCGCAATCAAGTCCGCATCGGTTTGCGGGATGGTGCGGGCTAGGTCAAGCACGCCACGGGGCAGGTGAATCTTGCTCAGGTAAGCGTAGTGGCGCGTGTAGGCGTCGGCGTCGTCGAAATTCAGTAGTCGCACGCCTGGCGCGTCCAGCAGCTCGCGAATAACGGCAGCAGGCGCCGAATCGCCCATCAGGAATACGGCGTCAACGCGGCCGTCAAGCAAGGCCTTGTGCGGCGCCTCGCCTTCCATGGGGAATAGCTTCGTCTCATGCCCAGGTTCAATGCCATTGGCCTTCAGCAGCGTCAGGGCCAGCTCATGTGCGGCACTTCCCTCCGGCCCGATGGACACGCGCTTGCCCGCAAGCCCGGCCAGATTCGTGATCTTCTCATTGCTACGGTAAAACACGAACAGCGATTGGTGGGCAATACTGCCGAGCGACATCAAATGCGTGTCGGTCGCCCCTTCTTCCGTTCCGCCCACCACAAAGGCCACGTCGACATGGGACTTGGCGTCGCGCAGGCGCTGCAGGTTTTCCAGCGAACCGCGCGAGGGCTGGATGACAAGCTTCACGCCGCTGCGCGCCAGGATCTTCTGGTACTTCTCGGCATTGCGCTGCAGCGAACTGCCTTCCGGACCACTACTGATCGTGATGGTGGAAGGTGGTGCGGGGTTAAGCAGCCATATGGTCAGCCCGATGGCGGCCAAGCAGGCGAGTGCCAGCGGACCAACCGTCACCAGCGCGTCGCGCCAAGAGATAGCGCTGACACGCGCAATCAGGCGGGTCGGAACCACGGTGACCTTGCGAACGATGTTAAGACCCGATCCCTTCGGGGCATCCTCTTGCTGCGCCATACTTACTCCGGCAATGCTAATTCTCGATAGTTTCCTGCGGCACTTACAGCGACAGGTCAAATTCGCTCAGGCGCCGCCCCGCCTCGTCGAGCCGGTCGACCAGGAGCTTGATGAAGGCCTGATCGAACTGGCTGCGCAAGGCGGCCGAGGCTGTACGCAACGCGTCGCTGCGTATCTTCAGCACAACCAGGTCGGTGACCGCCGTGACCGTGGCGGCGCGGATCTTGCGCTCGGGGCGCAGGTAGATCATCTCACCCAGTGTTACGCCGCGGCCCACGCGCGCCAATTCCCAACCCTTGCGCTCGACCGAGGCCTCGCCATCCACCAGCACGTAGAAGGAATCGCCCGGCGTGCCTTCGCGCATCAGCTTCTCGCCTCTGGACGCCCGCGCCCAGCGTCCCACGCGCAGAGTTTCCCAAAGCAAGGGGTCGGAGAACTCTTGAAAGAAGCTCATGCCGCGTAGGATACGGAACAGCCGGTTTTCATCCACATCGGCCGTCGCCTTGGTTACGTGCTGCCCAAGTCCGGCGATCGCTTCTGCAAAATCGACCCAGCTGTCGTACCGATCGCCAAGCTTCTTGGCCATCGCCTTCGCCAGTACGCCGTCGATGGCCTTGGGTAGCTCCGGCCGGCGCGTAGCGGGCGGCGTGGGCTCTTCGTAGTTGATCTTGTAGACGGTAGCGAAGTCGTTTTCGCCTTCGAACGGCAGCGCGCCCGTCAGCAGCTGGTATATGACGACGCCGAGCGAGAAGATATCCGACTTGTGCGTCACCGGCTCCTCGCGGATTTGCTCTGGCGACATATAAGCGGGCGAGCCGACGAACCCTTGGATCTGCGTATGCTGCGAGTTGAGTGAAATCGCCGCACCAAAGTCGGTGAGCTTGACGCCACCCGAGGCTGGACGCAGCAGGTTGGCTGGCTTCAGGTCGCGATGCACCAAA
>JAFAKZ010000585.1 GCA_019234745.1 Burkholderiales bacterium | reverse complement strand
CTCTTGACGTCCATATAGTCGGACTGAACCTCGGCTGCGGCCTTCTCAGACAGCGCCTTGCGGAAGTCGTCGAGGTTGGCGAAGGGTTGGGTACGCACAGACAGCGCGATGTTCTTGGCCGTGGCGATGTCGAGCGAGGGCAGCATGGCAGCCAGCACTTCGGGCGGGGCGAAGTTGATGTTCACCGGCTTGCGCTGCGGCAGCGCGACGACGAAAGGCGCCAGCAGCTTCACCGATTGCTCGTTGAAGCCCTTCACCTGGGCCAGCTCGCTGATATCGAACATGGTGCGGTTGGCTGCGCGGCGCGGCCGGTCGAGCGACAGGTAGTATGGGTCTTCGGCACCGCCCGGGTCGCGCGTATCGCTGTCGGTATCGATCCAGTCAAGCACGGCAGGGGCGAGGTCGGCCGACAAGCCAACCTCTTCCAACAGGCGCTTGAAGGTATCGAGGTCGGGCTGGCTGACCTGCGCGCCGTTGAGGATCAGGTTGTTGATATTGAACTTGCCCTGCACATCCGAGATGTGGCCGCCGGCGCTGCCCTGCTCCACGGGCATACTGGTGATGGGCGTGGTCCATTCCTGTATGGCGCTGTCGACGCTGCTGTTGCGACCGGCTTCCTGCAGGATCAATCGTGTGTAGTCGATGGAAGCATGCGCCACCATCTGCGCCTGGGCCAGGTCGTGTTGGTTCTCTACCTGGCGCAGCCACAGGTTTTCGCGGAAAGCCATGAAGGCGGCGATAGAGGCGACGAGCGCCGCAACCGCAACGGCCGTGATGATGGCGATGCCGCGCTGGCGGGCTGGGGATGCTGGCAGGGGGCGGCGTGAGCGCATCGTCATGGCAGGGCGAACAGGCGGGTGATGGTCTCACCCGACTCCAGCGTGATCTTCACTTCGACGCCGCGCGGCGGCTGCTGCAGGGCAACGCTCAGCGGCCAGGAAAACTGCCACTGACCGGACTTGTCCACGTAGCGGAAGTCGAGCGAGGCGACATGGTCGAGCAGCGGCAGTGCCGTCGGCACGGCGCGCGGGCCGAGGTCCAGCGTGTCCCATAGCAGCAGCTCCAGCTTGTTCTGCCGCAGTCGGTAGCCCAGGTGCACGAGCCGATTAGCGTCGAGCCGCACCAGCTCCAGCTGCGCGCCATCGATATCGATGGGCCCGGCGCTACCGCGGAACGAGGCCTGCGACACACCGCCCGCATCGCGGTAGGAGCGGTCAGCCACATGCGAGAAATCGTCATCCATGCGCGCCATGGCCACGGCAATGTCGCGCCACTTGCGGTTGTCGGCGTCCAGCGTGGTCTTGACCGTCGCCATGCGCGACACGCCCTGGTAGGCGATCATGGCCACCACGGCGAAGATGGCCAGCGCGATCAGGATTTCGATCAGCGTGAAGCCAGCAGCACGGCGGCGATCAATGGGGGACATTGGTGACATACCCGATCAGGATGGCGTCGGCGTGATCGCTGCCCGGCGCGGTTACGCGCACTTCCACGCGGCGGAAGGAGCCGTTGGGCGTGTCCGATACTTTCTCGTGCCAGGCGAAGCTAAGACCTGCCTCATCCTCAGTACCCGACTGCTCGCCCGCGCTTGGGAATTGGCCACGCGCAACGTAGCCATTGATGTGGTTCTGCGCTACCCAGTTGCCGGCCAGATGGCGGCGCAGGGTGAGCGACTCGTCGGTGACGGCCATGGTGGCGCGTACGGCTGCGGCCATGGCGATGCCGATCACGACCAGCGCAATAAGGACTTCGATCAGCGTGAAGCCCTGGGGCTTACTGAGCGGCTGGCGCGGCATCGCTCCCCCCTGAAATCTGGATGTGGCCAATCGGGTCGGCAGTAAGGCGACGTACGAAATTCTCCGTACTCACATCCATGCTGAACGGCGTATTCACGCCGGACGGCAGGAAAACGACGCGGCCCTCGCTGGCGGGCGCAAGGTTGACGCGGACATTGTCCACGCGGATGCGGTCGGGCAGCGTACGCGGGCGCAGCAGGTCGTTGTCGTCCACCATTTGCCAGCCCGTCTCCGTCTGGCGCCAGAAGCGATAGCCGCTATTGCCGTCGATCGACCAGCCCAGCGTCTGGCCCGTGGCGATCGCCTCGTCGCTGGCGTTCTCCAGCAGCAGTTGCAGGCGCTCGGCCTCTTGCTGGGCACGATCGGTATCGGACGGACCGAAGTGCACCGCCGCCATCGTGACGATGATAGCGACGATAACGAGCACCACGAGGATTTCAATCAACGTGAAACCGCGCATAGGTCGAAGAACGAATGCGCGGTCGCTGATGGATGCAGAGGCGGAGGACACAAGCACTACGAAAACAGTAGGCCTACATCCACGAGCCGATATCGGCGTCGTTACCCTCGCCGCCCGGCTTGCCATCGGCGCCGTAGCTCATCACGTCGACCTCGTTCTTGATGCCGGGGTTGAGGTAGACATAGGGATGGCCCCAAGGGTCGGTAGGCAGCTTGTCGAGATAGGACTTCCAGTTGCTCGGCACCTGGCCGGCCGTCGGGCGCTCCACCAGGGCATTCAGGCCCTGCTCGGCGCTCGGATAGACGCCGTTGTCCAGCTTATAGAGCTTGAGCGCCTGCATGACGGCCTGCACGTCCTGGTGGGCGGCGGCAACGCGCGCCTCATCGGGACGGCTCATGATCTTCGGCACCACCAAGGCGCCCAGGATGGCGAGGATGGCGATGACGACAAGGATTTCGATCAGCGTAAAACCGCGCTGTACGGTGCGTTGCCACTTCATTGCTGCTCCTTTGCAAAGGGGTGTTGCCCGCCGGCCGTAACCGGGAAACGGGTCTCGTTTTTATCCAGCTTGGCTGTGACCGCCGCCGCGACGTCGAGTTCGAGGCGATTGGCCAGTGCCAAGGCATAGATCACTACATCCGCCAATTCTTCCGCTACCTCTGCCCTATCCAACGCTTCGGGCAGTTCCGGCGACCACTGAAAATGTTCCATCAGCTCGGCCGCCTCGATGGCGATGCTCATGGCGAGGTTCTTGCCCGTGTGGAAGCGCGCCCACTGCCGCGCAGCCACGAAGGCCTCCACCTTTGCCTTGAGTTCGCCTACCGTCGTGCTCTCGTCGACCGCCATCGTCACCCTGTCACTTCACCATATTGTTCATTTCGAAGATGGGCAGCAGGATGGCCAGCACGATCAATAGCACGGCGCCCCCCATCAGCAATACCATGAGCGGACCCAGGAGGCTGGTGAAGGTGGACACGCGTTGTTCCAGTTCGCCCGCCTGCTGGCGGGCAGCACGGTCGAGCATGGTATCGAGCCGGCCGCTGGCCTCGCCGCTGCCGATCAGGTGGATCAGCACGGGCGGGAACAGCTTGGTGCGGTCGAGCGCGTTCGAGAGCGTCGCGCCTTCGCGCACATCGCGCGAGGCATCGTTGACGGCGGCGCGCAGCACGCGGTTGCCCACCACGCCAGCTGCCGCATCCATGGCGCGCAAGAGCGGCACGCCGCTGCCGGCCAGGATGGAGAGCGTACTCGCCAGGCGCGCCGTATTGCCGGCCCGGTTGAGGCGGCCAAACAGGGGGATGCGCAGCAGCATGCCGTCGACGGCTACGCGCACTGCTTCTTTCTTGAAGGCCCAGGCGGCGGCGGCGCCGGCCAATACGAGCGCCACGAGGCCGACGAAACCGTATTCACGAATCGCGTGCGAAACGGCCAGCAGCGCGCGGGTAAGGAAAGGCAGCTGCTGCTTGGTGCTCTGGAATACGGACACCATCTGCGGCACCACCCAGTACAGCATGCCGACGATAACCAATGCCGATACGCCCAGCACCACGGCCGGGTAGACGAAGGCGAGCGCCACCTTGGCCGACAGGGCCTGGCGCGCCTCGATATAGTCGGCCAGGCGCTGCATAACGCCGGCCGCCTTGCCCGACTCTTCGCCGGCGCGCACGATGGTGCGATAAAGTTCGGGGAAGACGCGCGGGTGTCGCGTGAGCGCGACAGAAAGTGGTGCGCCAGCCAACACTTCGCTGCGAATGCCGGCGAGCACGTCGCGCGCGCGCGGGTTCTCCGCCTGTTCGATCAGCACGGTAAGGGCGCGCTCGATAGTGAGGCCCGCTTCCAAAAGCGTCGAGAACTGGCGCGTGATCAGCGCCAGTTCGGCCGTGGAGACGCCGGCGCGGCGGCTCTGCTTGCCGTCGGCGGCGCCCTCAGTCAGCTCGTTGAGCTCGGCAACCCACAGCCCCTGCTCGCGCAGGCTGGCACGCGCGCTGCGCGCGTTGTCGGCCTCGACCACACCCTCGACGGACTTGCCGCCGGCGTCGAGCGCCTGATAGCGGAATCCAGACATATCTGACTTTCTCTAACTTTCTCCCTCGCCGCTCTTGGTCGGCTTGGTCGTATTTTCCTTCGTGGCCGGCGTTGTAACGTCGGCCTTATCGTCCTGCAACTGCATGGATTTATCCACCCAACCCAGCCCCGTTGCAATTTGCGTGGACAATAACATCAACAGGAGTTGCGCGGGCAGAAACGCGAGCATGCCAGCGACCGTATGGCCCGTACCGATGCCCGTGCTATGCGAAATGGCCCGGACTTGCACAACCAGCGCGTAAAGACAGATGGCCAGCATGGCGAGCGCGTTGAGCCCGGGCGGCAAGACCGTCGCCACCGCCAGCAGGACGATTGCGCTTTGCAGCAGCGCCATCAGCGGGAACAAAGTGCCCTTTTGCGTGCAGCGCTTGTCCAGCCGCACCCACCAGCCAAAGAACAGCGAGGCGAGCAGCGTCTCCACCAGGTTCGAAGCGATCAAGAATACCGTACGTTGTATGACACCGGTATTGAGGTCGGTGGCGAAGGCGGAAAGGACGGTACCCTGAAGCGCCACGCAAAGGACGGGGACCCACCATTCGTAGACATAGTGGTCCAGCGGCTTGAAGCGGAACAGGGCGAGGTCGACGGCGTCGTGCAGGAATTTACGCATGCAGGCTCGGCCCGCCGGTCACTAGCGCGACAGGCGGAACCAGAAAATCAATCACAAGCCCGCCAGCTTACTTGGGCATCGTGCAACCCGCTAGTGGTTCGACTTCCTGCGTGACGAGTTCGAACTGCTGCGACAGGCGGTTTTCCCGCCGTGCAGCAAGGTAGTAGGTCTTGCACGGCTCGACGTGGAACTTCACGGTCATCACGGGCGGCTCGTGGAAACCGGCCACGGCGTGCGCCTGCACCATCAGCGTGTGGTCACCCGGGTCGACGCGCACCGGGTTGCGGTCGACAGACGAGCTACCGTCGATCTCCGTCACCCACACCCGCTCCAGATGGTAGTCGGTACGGTCGTACTGGCGGCTGCCGTCCAGCATGCTGATGCCGGGCAGTGTAGCGCAGGCGGGCAGCATGGCCGTCGCCGCGGCCAGCAAGCTCAGGCGAATCACGCGTTTCATGGTGGCGTTCCTCCATTTTGTTGACGGCTCGGCGCCTTGGACCGATTCGTCGATGGACAAATTCCGGGCATCGTCAGTGTGTACGACAGTGTATGCCAGCTGCCCGCAGCCTGGTTGCATCCGTTACAAACTGATGGGGGATTTACATAATGGGACGCGATGAGCGCCTAGCTCAGTCGAATACCACTGTCTTGTTGCCATACACCAGCACGCGGTGATCCAGGTGCCAGCGCACGGCGCGCGACAGCACGATGCGCTCCAGGTCGCGGCCCTTCTGGATCAGGTCGTCGACCGTGTCACGGTGCGAGATGCGCGTCACGTCCTGCTCGATGATGGGGCCGTCGTCCAGCACCTCGGTCACGTAGTGACTGGTGGCGCCGATCAGCTTCACGCCACGCTCGTGGGCACGATGGTAGGGCTTGGCGCCATCGAAGGCGGGCAGGAAGCTGTGGTGGATATTGATGACGCGCTTGGGCCAAGCGGCGGTGAATTCGCTCGACAGC
>JAFAKZ010000572.1 GCA_019234745.1 Burkholderiales bacterium | reverse complement strand
GGCAGCGCGAGGTAGAACAACCATTCATAGGCGAGCGACCAGACCACGCTGGCCAGCACGAGGGCGGTGCCGTGCAGGCCGTTGATGTCCGGCATGCCAGCGAACCCGAAGAGCAGCCAATCGAGCACCTGCTGGCCAAGTTCGGCGGCGGGCACGGCCAGGGTCCAGCGCGTCTCGACGCCGACGACGATGAAGAGCAGCAGCATGGCCAGGCCATAGACCGGCGCCAGCCGCATCAGGCGCGAGACATACAAGTGCAGCCAGTCGATCGGTTGGCTTCGCGCTTCCAGGACGCGTCGGCAGAACAGGAAGGCCGTGATCATGAAGAACAGCGCCACGCTCGCACGGCCGAAGTTGAGATAGCCATGGGAGGCCGGCGCCGCAAGCATCCATTGGCCGCCTTGCCGATACATCTGCCAAATCGCCGCGTGGTGCAGGAACACGCCGAAGGCGAGATAGCCGCGCAGGCCGTCGATGGTCTGGTAGCGCGAGGCGGGACGCGGGTGAGCGCTGCGGCGGCGAAGCAGGTGCGATGTCAGTAGTGCCAAGGCGAGGGCGACGCCTGCCGGCAATAGATCGTCTGCGTTCATGTTCCGGCGTTCCCCGTGATGGGTGAGCCTGTGAGCATAGGACGCGATTCGTGCTCCTGGGTCGGTCCGGCGATTGGCGCAGGAATCGGCGGGCGAGGCTGTCTTGGCCGCGCCGTCAAATGCGATCAGAGCGCGGCAACCCGCGTATGAAGCTTGGGAAGCCGCGTCACGAGCTGTGGTCGCGTCCTGCGAGCACATGACGCGATCCGCGCCCGTAACGCGCTCAAGCGATGCGCGTTGGAATCGGCGGTGGGCTGACTTCCATGCTCGCCGACGGTGAGGGTCAGCGACGGTGATCCACGATGGCAGTCTCGAGCGGAAGTTCGAAAGTGCGACTTCTATGCTCGATCGCCGATGGCGATCATGGTGTACATCGGAGTGATGGAGCGGGCGACGGGAGTTTTTAGACGAGCCCCCGCCCCCGCTCTTTCATCAAAATGAATGATGCCAAGCGCCCACGACGGACATAAAATCTCAAAGGCTAGGGAGCCGGGTGACGTTAGCCCTTGCTTGGATCGGGGCCTTCACAGCCTTGACAACGCCAGTACCTGACTTGAGGCCCGCACTATGTTTGTTTCCGGCCTTTGCGTGCTTGTTGCCATGCTTCGTCGTTTCAAATGGAGAGCCATATGAACCGATCATTGCAGTTGTGCTCCACGTCCTGCCTCATGGCACTTACCTTAGTCCTTGTTGGGGAGACCGCCAGCGCGGCTCCGGGCGGGGCGAATGTGAAGATCGTTCTGGAGAACGACAAAGTTCAGGTGCGCGAGACGTCCTGGAAACCCGGCGATGTGCGGCCGTCCGAAGCGGTTGCCAATCGTGTAGTTCGGGTGATGAAGGGTGGCACGCTGCTCAGAGAGTACCCGGACGGCAAGACCCAGGAAGTCAGGTTTCAGACCGGCGAAGTGCGTTGGCTCGATTCGTCGACAGGCGCCACGACAGCCTATTCCATCAAGAACGTGGGCACGACGGAAGTGGTGCTGTACACGGTTATCCTGAAGTAGCCCTCACATCTCCGTAGTCAGCAACGAGCAGGCTGTGAGGGCTGGTCGCCGGCACTTCGGTGCGCCGCGCTTCGGGCCTGACTGGGAAGCCGCAACGCAGGAGAAGGCGCGGTAAACTTCGCGCGCTGCTGCGGGCGTCGTTCAATGGCAGGACCTGAGTTTCCCATACTCAAGATGAGGGTTCGATTCCCTTCGCCCGCTCCATCACTTCGATGTACACCATGATCGCCATCGGCGAGCGAGCATAGAAGTCGCGCTTTCGAACTTCCGCTCGAGACTGCCATCGTGGATCACCGTCGCTGACCGTCACCATCGGCGAGCATGGAAGTCTGCCCACCGCCGATTCCAACGTGCATTGCTTAGGCGCGTTACGAGCGCGGATCGCGTCATCCGCCCGCCGGACGCGACCACAGCTCGTGACGCCGCTTCCCAAGTTGCACTCTAGGCCAGCAACCCGCACTGCGTCCCGCACGCATGCGTCGGCCAGCGCCAACATTGGCCGCCCCATTCGGGGGCCAGTCCCGGACCGGGACTCACGGTGGCCACTCACAGCATCCCACCCCAGCCATTC
>JAFAKZ010000292.1 GCA_019234745.1 Burkholderiales bacterium | reverse complement strand
TTCGCCAGCTCCACGGCCGACTTCACGCCCATCTTCTCCAGCACGCGGGCGCGGTGCACCTCCACAGTCTTCATACTGATGTCGAGCTGGTCAGCGATCTGCTTGTTCAGCTTGCCGTCGAGGAACAGCGTCATCACTTCCCGTTCGCGCGGGGTCAGGTCTCCCAGTAGGGCTTCGACTCGGCGGCGGCTCTCGTAGCGGCCGCGGCGCTCCGTGTCCAGCGCCAGGCAACGCTCCACCAGGCTTACCAGTGCGTTGTCGTCGAAAGGTTTTTCAATGAAGTCCACCGCGCCCTGCTTGAGGGCGGACACGGCCTGCGGCACGTCGCCATGGCCCGTGAGGAAGACGGTGGGCGGGCAGTAGCCGCGGGCCGAGAGCGTCTGGAACAGTTCCAGCCCGCCCATGCCCGGCATGCGCAGGTCCAGCACGAAGCAGCTGAAGCTCGAAGGGTCGCCGTGCGCGATCAGGGCTGCGGCAGAATCGAAGGTCACCACGCCGTGGCCGCGCGAGGCGAACAGCCACTTGAGGGAGTCGCGAACGGCGGCGTCGTCGTCGACGAGGGCGATACGGGATTCAGACTGCATGGGTTTCAACCTCTTGCGTTTGGGTATGGAGTATCAGCGGCAGGCTCACGATAAAGCGGCTGCCGCCGCCTTCGTTGGCTTCCACATATAGCCGGCCTTGATGGTGTTCGACGATGGTACGGCAGATATTCAGGCCCATGCCCATGCCTTCGGACTTGGTCGTGAAGAAGGGCATGAACAGCTTTTCCAGGTGCTCGGGCGAGATGCCCGGGCCGCGGTCAGACACGACAAAGTCCAGCCAGCCGGGGCGCACACTGGTCTCAACCGTCAATTCGCGCTGGCTGGCGGGCATGTCCATCATGGCTTCGATGGCGTTCTTGCACAGATTGAATAGCACCTGCTCCAGCATCACGCGGTCGGCATGCAGCACGACCTCGTCCGCCTCGCGCAGGGTTACGAGCTTCATGCCGTGGCGATTGATGGGGGCGGAGAGCAGCGACAGCACGGTATCGAGCATATCGCCCACACGGCAGGGCATGCGCTTGGGTTCGCGCCGCTGCACGAACTCGCGAATACCGCGGATGATGGCACCGGCGCGCCGCGCCTGTTCGGCAATCTTGTCCAGCGCGCTGTCCAGTTCTTCCTGGGCCAGTAGCCCGGCATTGGCCAGGTTGCGGCAGGCCGTGCTGTAGCTGGAGATGGCGGCGAGCGGCTGGTTCAGTTCATGCGCCAGGCTCGAGGCGATCTCGCCCATGGCGATCAGGCGCGAGGTTTGTTGCAGTTTTTCTGTCTGCTGCCGTTCCCAGTCGCCCGCCAGGCGCCGCTCCGTGATATCGGTGGCGATATGCAGCACCACGCGCGACTGGTCCACCCACAACGTTTCACGGCGGCGGTGCTGGTACCAGCGCGAGGTCGCCGGGTCCAGCCATTCGCCCTGCTCGGGCAGGTTCGATAGCGGCAGCGCGCAGGCGGCACCATCCGGCTCGCCCAGCTGGAATGATTCGCGGAACACGCGGTTGCTCAGCAGCAGCTCGCCGCTCTCCTTGTCCGTCACGGCCACGGCCGCATCCAGGCCGTTCAACACGGCCACGAAGCGTTCGTGCGAGGCCTTGAGCGCCTGCCGTTCGCGCCGCAATTCCGTGATGTCGTACATGGACGACACCCAGCCCGTGTGGCGCCCCTCGCCGTCGATCAGCGGGCTGGCATAGAGCCGTACGTCGAAGCGCTCGCCGTTACGGCGCTGGAAGCGCAGGGAGAAGCCGTTCACAGGGCATTCGCCGCGCAGAATGGCAGCAAACACCTGCTCACACTGGGCGGCTGTCTCCGGTGGCCAGTACGGTTGCGGTGGCAGTCGGCCGAGCAGCTGCGCCGCGTTCAATTCCACCATGCGGCAAAAGGCACGGTTCACGTGCAGGGTGCGGCCGCTCGTATCCATGGCGCAGATGCCCGAGACGAGCGAGTCCTCCATGGCGCGGCGCATGCCCATCTCGCGCGTGAGCGCCCGCTCCGCCATCAGGCGCTCGTGCATATGGCGCTTGAGCACCCATAGCGACCACACCATCAGCACCGATAGGCCGCCCAATGCCCAGTACAGCGCGTGTTGCCACAGGGGCCAGCCGGTGCGGTAGGCGGTAGCGCGCAGGCGCAAGCCGTTGCCGGGCGGGTCGAATTCGATATCGTGGCTCAGCGGGTTGTCGCCGATGTCCTGATCCTGCCGGTTGGCGATGGTCTGCCCGTTGATGTCGACGAAGGACACCTGGTAGCGCTTGGCCACCCATACGGGCACATAGCTGTGCAGGAGATTATGTAGCGATATGATGGCGACGAAGGCGCCCAGCGTCTTGTTGCCGGATACGACGGGTTCGGCCATGGCGACGACGGAGCCGCCGCCCGGGTAGTCGAACGGCGGCGTGACGGACGGTAAGCCGATGCGCGCCGTGCGCTGGATGGGCTCGAGCGCGGCCGGTACGAATTCGATGGGGCTGAGCGATTCGTGCGGGTGGCTCCACACCGCCTCGCCGTATTCGTTGGTGAAGGCGACAGCCAGCACTTCGGGGTTGTTGTGCATCATGCTGGTGGCAAGCTCGTGGAAGCGCACTTCCTTGAGCTGCTCGTGCGCGTAATCGCGCGCTAAGATATCAAGCTGGTTCTGCCGCCCCAAGAGCTCGCCACGCAGCACCTTGTCCAGCGACAGGACATCCTCGACCAGGGTATCGTGCTGCACTTCCCGCTCGTTCGAGCGCACGAACCACAGCAGGGCCACGCCGACTG
Organism: Burkholderiales bacterium; assembly: GCA_019234745.1. Taxonomy (GTDB): domain Bacteria; phylum Pseudomonadota; class Gammaproteobacteria; order Burkholderiales; family Chitinimonadaceae; genus JAFAKZ01. The sequence continues at coordinate 1,779 of JAFAKZ010000292.1, read as the reverse complement.
CCAAAAAGCAGATCAGCGATAGATTGGGCATAGCCCATAGCCACCGGGTCGGTGCGGGAAAGAGGGTCGAGCGTTTCATGCGAGACATCGTATCCATTATGGCGCGTCCCCGCACGCTCCGTGTTGCGGGATTCCCTATGCGCAGAGGTGTGATGCCGGTCTGGTGGGCAATTGTAGGTTGGAAAAGCGAAGCGCCTTCCGACGCATGGAATCGTTGAGAAATCGCAACTCATTGGATGTGGCGGCACACCCAATTACCTGGTGTGCGTAGCATCGCCGGAGACGGACGCTCTACCATTCCATGCGTCGGAAGGCGCTTCGCTTTTCCGACCTATCTACCCTAGTGCAGCGTCTACGCCAACTGCATGGGCTTCACGCTTGCCTTGTAGTCGATGTTCAAGGCATCCGCATGCTCCTTGCAGAACTTGAGTCCTGCATTGAAGCCCGTCTTGTACAGCAGCCGCAGGTTGGAGCTGCTCCAGTCCAGCACTTCGGGCCAGTGGTCGTCCGGGATGCCGCCCATCAGATCCACCTTCAGGAGGCGGCGCTTTTCGCTGCCATCCGGGTTGCGGTTGTGCACCAGTTCGAACAGGCGCACGTCGTCCTTGGCGATTTCCACCAGCGGGATGATGATGGACAGCACCCAGGCGTCGTACAGGTCGCGTGGCGGGCGGATCAGCTTGTCCGAGCCCAGGATGTCGAACACGACGAGCGTATCCACGTCGCGCGCGCAGGCATGGTGGCGTGGGTCGTCGCTGACCAGCGCCTTGAAGTTCAGCGTATCGATGGCGGCGCCCTCGATGTACTCGTCCTCGCCCAGGCGGTAGGGCGGGTAGATATAGGGGAAGGACAGCGTGGCGCGGAAGTGGTCGAGCGTGACGTCTTCCTTGCCCCAGATCTGCATGAAGTGCTGGGTGACGTTGTAGGCGTTCATATAGAACTCGGGCTTCACGTCTTTCATCTTGGCGAAGTCCACCAGCTGCCCTATCCACGGCACATGGGCGCACAGGCCCTTGCTCTGCGGCGTGAGGTTGCTGGGCGAGACGGTGGCCCAGGCCAGTTGCATCCAGTCGCTGAACAGTCGCTGCAGGCGATTGTCGCCCGCCTCGTTCATGATCTGGCGCGCCAGCGGGTTCAGGTCGAGCAGGTCGCGGAACATCTGCGCCTGTGGCCCTGGCTTCATGAATACCTTGTAGTTGATGGGAAAGCCGTTGTAGATCGGGTCGGCCACGCCCACGTTCACCCAGTTCTCCAGCGCTTCTTCCGGCGTCGCGTCGCGCGGCACCGTGTAAAGCAAACCCATCACGGCGCCGGCGCCAGAGGTGGAGATGACGTCAAACTCGACACCCTGCTTGATGAAGGCGACCAGTGCGCCGGCCATCAAGCTCGCGTTGGGCGCGCCACCGCCGATCATCAGGGCTTTCTTCTTGGAAGGTTGCTTGGCACTGAGGGCCTTGAGCGCTTGCATGGGAAATCCTCCTGGTCGTCGGCGTGACGAATGGCACGCCGTTTCAAGGTGTTGCGTTGCAACATTAGACCAAGCGGAGATGAATTGCTGGCGACGAAGCTAGGCCTTCTTTTTCGCCCGTGGATGGGCTGCGTCGTACACGGCAGCCAGGCGCTGGAAATCCAGCTGGGTGTATACCTGCGTGGTGGCGATGCTGGCGTGGCCCAGCAGCTCCTGCGTGGCGCGCAGGTCACCGCTAGATTGCAGGAAGTGACTGGCGCAGGCGTGGCGCAGACGGTGTGGGTGCAGGTGATCGGGCAGGCCGAGCTTGA
>JAFAKZ010000289.1 GCA_019234745.1 Burkholderiales bacterium | reverse complement strand
GAGGGAATTTGGTGCGTCCGAAGACGCAGTGATGGTGGCTATGACTGGACTTGAACCAGTGACCCCAGCATTATGAGTGCTGTGCTCTAACCAGCTGAGCTACATAGCCATCAAAGAGGCGCGATTCTGACTATTCCGTTCGCGCTTGTCAAGCATTCCTAGAGTGCGCCCGAGCGGTCCTCGCGTCGAAATCCCAGCAAAAGCCCAGGTAAATCAAGGTTCTTCGAAAAGGCGATGGCCTTGAACAGGTCGCCCATCTCGGCGGGGCTGACCAGCTTTTGCACGGCTGCTGCCTGCTTCATATAGGCAGTGTCGTTGGGGTCGAGGCCTTGCATCAGTTCTGGCAGGCCGGCGTCGAGCAGGAAGCCGGCTTGGCTGGCATAGCCTTCCAGTTGCCAGCCGGCCTGCGTGGCGCTATGCCAGATGGCGCTGAAGTTGACATGGGTGGTGACGTCGGTGAGGCCGGGCAGGTGGAAGGGGTCGTCGTGGCTGTGGTGGCGGTAGTGGCACATGAGCGTGCCACGGTGGCGCTGCGGGTGGTAGTACTCGTCGGCGGCGAAGCCGTAGTCGAGCAGGATCAGGGCTCCGCGCTCCACTGCTTGGGCCAGGCTGGCGACGAAGGCTTCTGCTTCGGGTTGGGTTTCCGTCAGGTAGTCGTCGGGTAGCTCGCGTTGTGCCAGCGTGCCGGCATCCGTTGGGCGGTCTTCCCAGGTGAAGCCCTCGCGCCAGGTCACGCCGCGTTCGTACCAGTTGCCATCCTGCTTATGCAATAGGCGGCAGGGCATGGCGTCCAGCACCTCATTGCCTACGATGCAGCCGGTGAAGTGATCCGGTAGGGCGCTGAGCCACTCTACACGGTCGACCAATGCCGGCACGGCCTTGGCGATGGTCTCGCGCTGGCGTTCGGCGAGCTCGCCAGACAGTTCCAGGATGTAATAGTGGCCGGGCAGCGTGCCCAGCCGTTCCAGTTCGGCCAGCAGGTCGGCCGCGAGCCGGCCCGATCCGGCGCCTACTTCCATCACGTCGCCGCCCGTGGCCGCCAGTACCTGTGCAACGGGGCGGGCCAGGCATTGCCCAAACAGGGGTGAAATCTCAGGTGCGGTGATGAAGTCGCCCATGGCGCCGAACTTGCGGCTACCGCCACTGTAATAGCCCAGGCCGGGGGTGTAGAGGGCGAGGCGCATATAGTCGGCGAACGGTATCCAGCCATCAGCCGCACCGATCGCGTGGCGGATATGGTCGGTGAGTGCCTGGCTGGCGGCCAGTTGGTCGGCGTTTGGGGCGGGTAGGGGCGTCATGTGGTAGATTTGGCTCGACGACAGAAAAGTATGACGAGGGTGAGGCATGGAAGCCAAGGTTGCATTGGTGACGGGCGGGGCCAAGCGCGTGGGGGCTGCCGTGGTGCGGCGGTTGCACGGCGCCGGGTTCAACGTGATGGTGCATTATCGCAGTTCGGCGACGGATGCGCGCGCCCTGGCGGCAGAGTTGAACCTGCAGCGGCCGAGTTCGGTGGCCATCGCCCAGGCCGACCTACTCAATATGGCGGCCTTGCCCGTGTTGGTACAGCAGACGGTGGAGCACTTCGGCCGGCTCGATGCCGTGGTGAACAATGCATCGAGCTTCTTCCCCACGCCGGTGGGCGAAATCGACGAGCATGCTTGGGTCGACCTCATTGGCAGCAACCTGAAGGCGCCGCTCTTCCTGGCCCAAGCGGCCGCGCCGGAACTGCGCCGCAACCACGGTACCATCGTCAGCATCGCCGACATTCACGCAGAGCGACCGATGAAGCACCACGTGGTGTACAGCATCGCCAAGGCGGGGCTGGTGGCGATGACCAAGTCGCTGGCGCGCGAATTGGCGCCCGAGGTGCGAGTAAATGCGGTGGCGCCCGGCGCCAACGTCTGGCCGGACGGCGAATCGGTATTCGATGAAGTCACGCGCCAGCGCATCATCAGCAGTATTCCGCTCAAGCGCATCGGCGAGCCGGATGATTTGGCGCGGACTATCCTGTTCCTGGTGAACGACGCCCCTTACATTACGGGGCAGGTGCTTGCGGTGGATGGTGGGCGCAGCGTGTATCTGTGACTGTGCTTCCGTCCTACAGCCAGCCCTTGTCGCGCGCCAGCCGTGCCGCTTCTGTGCGCGTGCTGGCGTTGAGCTTGCTCATGGCCTGCGATAGATAGTTGCGCACTGTGCCTTCCGACAGGCAAACCTCGCGCGCGATATCCGCGGAATTCATACCTTCGCCCGCCAGCCGCAACACGCGGCGCTCACGGTCGGTCAGCGGGTCGCGCTCGGCCCAGGCGTCCACCGCCAGGCTGGGGTCGATCACTCGGCCGCCCGCATGCACCTTGCGGATGGCGACGGCCAGCGTTTCCGACGGCGCGTCCTTCATCAGGTAGCCGCACACGCCCGCATCGAGCGCGCGGCGCAGGTAGCCGGTGCGCGCAAAGGTGGTCAGGATAATGACGCGCGTGGCCAATTGCCGGTCGCGGATCTCGCCAGCCAGCTCCAGCCCGGTCAAGCCGGGCATTTCGATGTCGGTCAGCAGCAGGTCGGGCGCGAGCGCCTTCACCTGCTCCAGCGCATCGCGGCCATTGCTGGCGCGGCCAACGATTTCCAGGCCGTCCTCCAGCGACAGGAGCGCCGCCAGGGCGCCCAGCATCATGGTCTGGTCCTCGGCGAGTACGATGCGTATGGTCATCAGCTGCTCGATTCCATGGTGGGTTGCAGGGGGAGGCAGAACACCAGCCGCGTGCCGGACGGTGTGATCGGCTCGACCCTCAGGCTGCCGCCCAGGTGTTCAATGCGCTCGCGCATGCCACGCAGGCCAAAGCCGTGGCGCGCCGTCTGCATGCCCACGCCGTCGTCGGCGATCGTACACTGTACTTCGGTGCCGGTCTGGCGCATGCCAACTTGACACACGCTGGCGCGCGCATGGCGGACGATATTGGTCACCGCCTCGCGAAAAGCCAGTGCCAGCGCGTTTTCAACGGGTGCGAGCAAATCGAAGGGCTCGACGTCGGGCTTCAGCACCACGCCGGCGGCCGCCAGCGCCTTGCCCGCCTCTTCCAGCTCGTGCGAGAAGCCGGCCGTGCGGTAGCCAGCTATCGCTTCGCGCACCTGCAGCAGCGCCGCGCGCGCCGCGCGCTCCACGTCGGCCATCTCGTTCACGGCCGCTGTCGGGTCGCGCGTGATCAGCTTGCGGGCCAGCTCGCTCTTTGTCACCACTACCGACAGCGTGTGGCCCAGCACGTCGTGCAGGTCGCGCGCCACGCGTTCGCGCTCCGCGATCTTGGCGAGCTGTTCCAGCTCCTCACGCTGTTGCCGCTCGCGCTCGCGCGCACGGGTGGCCGTGGCTTGGTAGAGCGCGAAGCCCGACACGGTGGGCACCAGCAGCATGATCTGTATTGGCACGCTGATGTCGAGCTTCAGTAGCAGGGACAGCGCGATACCGGCTACCACATTGAATGCAATCAGCCCGATCGCGGCCAGCACGGATTCAAGGCCGGCGGCCAGGCAGGCGCTGTAGATCAGAAAGCAGGTGGCGCCGATATTCCAGCGCAGCATAAAGAGGCCGAGCAGGGTAATCAGTACGGCATGGCACACCAGCGCGCGCCCCTCCACCCAGAAGCTGTGGAAGTAGAGGACGAGAAAGGCCAGCAGGACCGCGCCGCCCAATTCCAGGGTGGCAGCGCTGTAGTCGTAGAAGAAGCCCCAGACATAGAAGCCCAGGTAGACCAGCCAGAAGTAGGGGGCCTTACCGAGGGTCGGGTCCTTGGGTAAGAGTTGCAGGCGCATGAACGGATATCCTTGTCGGCGATTCGCCGCTACTGCCTATGATGCCCAGCGGCGGCGATCTTGTCGAAAACTGGGCAGGGCCGGCGGCGACAATGTCGCCGCCGGCCCTCAGCTTGACTACTTGGTATCGGCAGACGCCAGCAGACGCTTGGCCCAGCCGGACTCCGGCGCCACGGCCAGCGCCTGCTGCCAGCTGGCCTTGGCGGCCGGCGTCTCACCCGCCTGGGCGTGGGCGATGCCAATCCAGATATAGGCGTCGTCCAGCCCCCAGTTGCTGGCCGAGAAGGCACTGGCGGGGATCTGCGTCACGACGGCATTGAACGCGGCGATCGCATCCGTGCGGCTACCGCCGAACAGGGGCGGCGTGAATAGCTTGCCGATGCCCTTCGACAGCAGCACACGCGGGTTGCTCGGCGCCAGTTGCTCGGCCTGCTGGATTGCCGCGCCGGCCTTGGGTCCGAGCGTCATGCCCCTGATGGGATGCAGGCTGATTTCCAGGCCGTATATGGAGGACAGCAGGGCCAGGCCTTCCGCGCGGTTGGGGGCCTGCCCGGCGGTCAGCGTTTCCAGCGTCTGTTGGGCGCGATCCAGCGCCGCGTCGGCTGCGTCGAGCTCGGGCTTGGGCAGGTTGGCTTCCTGCGCGGCAAGCCGGTAGTCGGCCACGGCGGCGGCCAGCTGTACGTCTGGATCATTCGTCCGCGCCGCGCTGCGATTCAAGTCGCTGCTGACGGCGTTCAGTTCCGCGATATCGCCGTGCCAGCGGGCCGTCTGGATGCGCTCGTAATAAGCGTCCATATTGCCGGCCAGGGCGGCGAGCGGAGTAAGCAGCAGTGCGGCAAACAGGGTCGTCTTCATCTTTATTGCTCCTTGGTTCGTATGGTGATCGGCGAAGTTGCGGAGCCATTCTCTCGAAGCGCCGCATCCTCCGTCAGTCGCAAACGTCAGGAGTTGGGTGTGACAATTGTCACGAGGTCGACGGATGGTCGCGCGCGCCTGTGGGAGAATAGGTAGGCGAAATGCGAAAAAACCTTGTAAAATCACGCCCTTTCCGAATTTCCAGGCCTGCCCACATGGATGCCGAACTGATAGATACCCCATTGACCGAGGCGGAGCGTAAAGCCAAGCAGTCGATGGACAAGCTGACCAAGCGCCTGCGCCATGCGGTGGGCGACGCCATCAACGATTTCAATATGATCGAGCAGGGCGATCGCATCATGGTCTGCCTGTCTGGCGGCAAGGACAGCTATACCATGCTCGATATCCTGATGAGCTTGCAGAAGAGCGCGCCCATCGATTTCGAACTGATCGCCGTCAATCTGGACCAGAAGCAGCCAGGCTTCCCCGAGGACGTGCTGCCGACTTACCTCGACCGCCTGGGCGTGGCCTACCGCGTCATCGAGGAAGACACCTACGCCATCGTCAAGCGCGTGGTGCCGGAGGGGAAGACGACCTGCGGCCTGTGCTCGCGCTTGCGCCGCGGCATCCTGTACCGCGTGGCAGACGAGCTGGGCTGCACCAAGATCGCCCTGGGCCACCATCGCGACGACATCCTGGAAACGCTGTTCCTCAATATGTTCCATGGCGGCAAGCTCAA
>JAFAKZ010000281.1 GCA_019234745.1 Burkholderiales bacterium | reverse complement strand
GCCCGGCCCCAGCCGCGTTTGTAGTCCGGCGCCTGCGCGCGTACGCGCGGTTGCTGCGAGTGGCAGGCCATGCACTCGTTCTCGATGTATACGCGACGGCCGCGCAGTTCCTGCTCCGTATAGGGGCGGAGGCCCTTGGGCGGCTTCAGGCTGTCGATTTGCTCATAGGGCAACACCACAAGCGCCGAGATGGCTAGGCTGAGCATGATGGAACTGCCCAGCAGGAGTTTCATTTCGCTATGCATGGTACGTCCCTCAGTTCGTCGCGGCGTCTTGGCTGGCGGGCAGCACACCCGTCCACAGCAAGGCGGCGGTATCGCGTTTCGGGCCGCTCTTGAGCAGCATGGCGATGAAGTGGCCGGCGAACACGAGGTGTCCCAGCGTCATCATGGCGCCGCCGACGGTACGGCCCACCAGGCCTGCGTGCGTCACCGTCACTGAGTCGATAAAGGGGCGCGAGGCGTCCAGCATGGCCAGGCCTTGCGCGATGCCGGCCCAGGTAAGCATCACGAAGTAGATGCCGAAGCCCAGCGTCACCAGCCAGAAGTGCAGCTGGATCAAGCGTGGATAGGGCCATTCCCAGCCGCGGATGCGCGGCATGATGAAGTAGAAGGCGCCGAACATCACCAGCGTGACGAAGCCATACAGGCCGAGGTGGGCGTGCGCCACCGTAAAGTGAGTGAAGTGCGTGACGGTGTTGACCGAGCGTAGCGCCTCGATCGAGCCCTGCAGCGAGCTCAGCGTGTACATCATGCCGCCCAGTACCACGAAGCGCAGCGTGGGCGAATGCAGCATCAAGCGGAAGTGCCCGGACATCGTCAGGTGCTGGTTGATGGTGAATGACATCACTGGGATGATCATCATCACGCTCTGCACGATGGACAGGTTGATCAGCCAGTTCGGCACAGGGCTGCCGATCAGATGGTGGCCGCCGACCTGGCCATAGAAGAAGGCCAGCGTCCAAAAGCCGACCAGCGAAAGGTTGTAGCTCTCCACCGGGCGTCCGATGATCTTGGGCAGCAGGTAGTAGATGCTGGCGAGCGACAGCGGCGTATAGAACAGGCCCAGCACGTTGTGGCCAAACCACCAATTCATGGTGGCCTGCTGGATGCCGTGGTGGATAGGCAGCTTGGCGGTGAGCAGCAGCACGGGGAACCAGAACAGTGCGGCGCCCATATACCAGACGGAGACGTACAGATGGTCCGTCTTGCGGTTCACCAGCGTCGCCACTAGCGGGATGCCGATGAGCGCGCCGCCTATCACCAGCAGCGAAGCGATGGGGGCGGGGATTTCCAGCCATTCCAGGCCCGTGTTGTAGCCGTTGGCGATGCCGACCAGGCCCGCGACCAGGCCGATATTCCAGATGATGGCGCCGGCGATGGCATAGTTGCCCGCGACCAGCTTGGTCTTCAGGAGCCGCGGCAGCATCCAGATGGTACTGCCCAGGCAGGCCAAGGGCGCCCAGCCGTAGGCTACGGCGTTGAGGTGCAGGGTGCGCGTCACGCCGAAGGACAGCCACATGGCGCCGCCCAGCCAGTCCGGCTCGTGTAGCTTGATGGAGCTGATCAGGCCGAAGGTGGAGGCAACCAGCAGCCAGAACACGGCGGCGCCCATCATCAGGAGCGCTACCGGGCCGCTGGAGCGATCGGCCTCGATCCGTTCCTGGATTTCTTTCGGGTCGATGCCGGTCGGTGGCTTGCCGGCCAGTACACGTGCGGCCTGCATGGCCGTTTGGTTCGCAGCCGTGGCAGCGGGCTCCTCGATCGTGCCGATCTCACCGGGAATGAAGATGGATTCGGCCGCTTCGCGTCCGCCCGTAATCAGGCTGCGCCGTTGCGACCAGATGAAGAACATCAGGCCGACGATGGCGATAACGAAGGCAGAGAGCAGGATGGCGAGCGTATTCATGGGATTTGCCTTCCCTGAAGATGGTTCGGCGTGTGGACTATATGCATATATGAAATATGCTAATAACCAACGTCTTGGTTTGGCTCAGCGAAAAAACCGTTAAGCGCTGGCTTGTTCGACGGCTTGCTGTTCCCGGGCGTACGCGTGCAGCAGCTGCAAGGACTGCCCGATGCGCTCCGCGCGCTCAATCCACTCGTCCGCCAACGCTGCTTCCACGTGTTCGCGCACGGTGGTGCGGAACAGGTCCAGCCACGGCGCCAGCAGTTCCGGCGTGAAGCCGGCAGCCGCGTGTTTGCCCGGTACCTGGTATTGGTAGTCCATATAGCGTTCGCCCCCCAGGCTTACCCACCAGAAGTGCGTAAGGTGCTGCTTGTGCAGCGGCCAGTCGTGGACGACCGCGAAGGGACCTTGCAAGGTTGGATGGAGGTTGACCCGGTTATAGAACCGATCGACGACGGCCGCCACCGTAGCATGGCCGATTTCCGACGAGATATTGCGCATGGTGTTTCCCGTAGCGCCTGGCCGAAGTGACGCGATCGGGCGAGGGCCTGGCAATTAAGATTGCACAAATTCTATTAAAGATGCGCATAATATGCAACTACAAAAATGCGTATGAAATGTATGTTTTGTGATGATGTTTCACACGGTTTCGCCCGGTAGTGCTGTCTGTCCGGTTCGCCTTGCACCGTTCTTTGCGTGGTCTATACCGTGAAAGCGGCCGGGGCCGGTGTCCCGGTTTGTTTATCCTCAGGGGAATTCCATGGCCATTACCCGTCAAGTCATTACGTCTATCGGTCGCGACGGCGCCGATCTGCTCGGCACCAAGACGCTGGCGATCAAGATCGTGGACGAAAGCATCGTCAGCGGCTCGCTGCTCACCGTGGAGAGCAACCATTTCTGCATCCTGAAGTCGCGCGGCGCCGTGCTGGCCGCCTACGACACGGGCCAATACGCCGTCGAAACGCCGGACAAGCCCATCATCGGCTCCATCGTGCAAGGCTTCTTCGGTGGTTCCTCGCCCTGGGTGTTCGAAGTCATCTATGTGAACCGTGCCAAGCTGCTGCTGCGCAACCAAGGCATTGCGACCAGCCGCGAAATGGCCGAGGTACAGTACCAGGTCGACTACTACATCCATGTCGACAGCAAGCAGGACGCGCTGGAGTTGACCACCCATATGCCCTTCAACGGCCTGTCGATCAGCAGCGCCGAAGTGGCCGAGTATGCCGGCCCCGTGGTGGAGCAGGCGATCAACCAGATCATCCAGGTGACGCCGCTCGAGATGATCAACGAAAAGGTGCACGACATCGTCGAGCTGATCAAGGAACACTTGGCGACCACGCTCAAGATATACGGCATTGCGCTGAACGACGTGAAGGTGCTGATCCTGCCGCGCGACGAGCGCATGCGCGAGCTGATCTCGCTGAAGGCGTTCGGCCTCGAACCGGAACAGGCGGTGCGCTACTACCTGGCCCTGAAGATGGCCGAGCGTGGGCTGATGTCGGCGCCGAACGCGGCGGCTGGATTGCCTTTCAATATCGGCGGCCCGGTGCAGATGGCCATGCCTGGTGGTAGTCATCAATCGTGAGTTCGTCCTTCTATTCCGACAATAAGTGGAAGCAGTTCGCCCTCAATCTATTCAACGGTTGGGGGTATAACTTCTACCGCGTGGCGAACCAACTGCGTACGGATGACCTCTTGGTGCGCGGCAAGGCGGCCGAACTGCTGGCCGAGGCGCGACGCGACGTGGTGGAGGCGGAACTGGCCTATCGGCGCGAACACCTGCCCCCGCCCACGCGCGATAAACCCTTTCCCGACCCGGAAGCCACGCGCCAGGCCAAGCGCATCCAGGCCGTGGCGGATGAGCTCAGCGCCGTTGCGGGCGTCATCACCAGCGCCCCCGTGCCGGAGAACGACCGCATGTGGGAGCGCCACCGTGACGAGACGGGCACGCTGCAGCGCCTGGGCGAGATCGACCTGCGCGTCGTGGAGCTGGCGGCGGCCGTGCGCGAATCCACGCGCGAGGGTGGCATGCAGTGGGTGATGAACCACCTGGACGATATGCAGCAGGCCGCCCACGAGATTCGCGACGTACTCAAGCAGCGCGAAGGCTTGCTGCGCATTCCTTCCTAGTCCGATTCATCCCACCGTCCTGCGGCCGGCCAATGTGCCGGCCGCAGCTTTGTGCGTTTTCACAAACTCCCTCCATATTCGATCCACATTTCGCCCCGAGACTCGCGGCAAATTCTGCTAACAACGGAGATTGCCATGATCAAGAGGATGGGTTGGGCGCGCAGCCAGGTGCTGCAAGCAGCGATGGGGCTTCTGCTTTCCACATCGGCTCTGGCGCTTACGCCGGGTACGATCACGACCTTCGCGGGAAACGGCGTGTCGGGGACCAGTGGCGACGGCGGCCCGGCGACGTCGGCCCAATTGAACGTACCCGCGGCAGTTGCGGTAGATGGTCACGGCAACGTCTACATTGCGGATTCGTTCACTGCCGGCATCCGGAAGGTAAGCTCGTCCGGCACCATCACGACGTTTGCCGGCAACGGTTCGACGGGCTATTCGGGCGACGGCGGCGCCGCCACCAGTGCGAGCCTCGGCCTTTTAGTCCTGGCCTTGGCTGTGGACGCGAACGGCAACGTCGTGATTGCGGACTTTACCAACAACAGGATTCGCAAGGTCGATACGAACGGCATCATCACGACGATCGCCGGCAACGGGCAACATGGGTATAGCGGCGACGGCGGCGCTGCCACGAACGCGAAGATCGGAAACGTCTATGGGATGGCTTTCGATTCGTCAGGCAATCTCTTCCTGTCGGACGAGACCTATCATGTCATCCGAAAGATCGACACGAGCGGCGTCATCACGACGGTCGCCGGCACGGGCGTCGATGGGAATGCCGGCGACGGTGGCCAGGCGTCCAGCGCAAAAATCGGCCAGCCCTACGGCTTGGCGTTCGATGCGTCTGGCAACCTGTATATCGCGGATGCGGAATACAGCGTTGTACGCAAGATCGATACGAGCGGCGTGATTACGACGGCGGCAGGCGGTGGCGCCGGCGGCGATGGGTCGCAGGCTAGTGCGGCAAGCCTGGCGACGACCTACAGCGTCACCTTCGACGGAGCTGGGAATATGTATATCGTGACCGGCAACGTCGTCCGCGAAGTCAACACCAGTGGGATCATCAGTACCTTTGCCGGGACCGGTGCGGCGGGGTACTCGGGAGACAACGGACCGGCGACCAGCGCCGAATTCAACAACCCCTTTGGCATTGCGTCCGATGCTGCTGGCGATATCTATATCGCAGATATGCTCAATAACGTGGTCCGCCGCGTGCAGGGGCCGGTTACTGCAGCCTCGAACATCTTCGACGCTGCCGGCACACTGGCCTATACCACGGCAGTCGCCTACAACCCTGGCCTGACGCCTGTCGCCGCACCCTCCGGCGTAGTGCCCAACCAGCTTGCCATCGGCAGCGACAACATCGGCATTGCCGACAACGGCGTGCTGGTTGTGCAGGCCGACCCCGGCGCCCAGACGGTCGACCTCTCAACCTCGGCACCCGGCAATATGTTGCTCTCGCTGCCGGTCGGCGTGACCGTTCCGCTGCAGTACGGCAGCCGGCTTATCCAGGCGACGGGTAGTGCCGGCGTGGGCAGTACGAGCATCCCCACCGTGCTGGCGACTGGCACGTCGACCTCCCAAGGCAGGACGACGGGCCTGACCCTGCTCGCCGGTGAAGTGCAACTGGGCGTGCAGTCGGGCGGCAGCATCGGCAGCATGCTGTGGGGGCAGAGCCAGAATCAGCGCGGTGCCAGCATCTCGGCTACCGCCGCGGCGACGGCCGATATGGTGCGTTTCGCGGACGGTTCCGGCGCGCTCGCCGCACTGAACGGTAACCTTACGGTTCAGTTGAGTGCCTCATCCACGCAAGCGGCGCAGAGCATTACGCTGCTGGCCGGCGAAGTCGTCAAATTCAATGGTGCGGGCCAGATCACCGGTACCTACCTGGGCTCC
>JAFAKZ010000573.1 GCA_019234745.1 Burkholderiales bacterium | reverse complement strand
TGTGTTGCGCATGCGGCGGTAGGTATCCGTCACCCGCTTGAGGATCTCCTGCGACAGCGACATCTCGCCCGAATAGTCGGTCGAGGCCACCCACAGGCGCAGCATGTCGGCACCCAGCGTGTTGCAGATGTCCTGCGGGTCGATGCCGTTACCGCGCGACTTCGACATCTTGTAGCCCTTCTCATCCACCGTGAAGCCATGGGTGAGCAGCTGCTTGTACGGCGCGCGGCCCTGCGTGGCGCAGGCGGTGAGCAAGGATGACTGGAACCAGCCGCGGTGCTGGTCGGAACCTTCCAGGTACAGGTCGGCCGGCCAGGCGAGTTCAGGGCGCTGCTTGAGCACGGAAAAGTGCGTGGAACCCGAATCGAACCACACGTCCAGCGTATCGTTGAGCTTGGTGTAGTCCTTCGCCTCGTCGCCCAGCAGCTCGGCTGCGTCGAGCAGGAACCAGGCGTTGATGCCTTCCTTCTCCACGCGCTGCGCCACTTGCTCCAATAGTTCCAGCGAGTGCGGGTGCAGTTCGCCCGAGTCCTTGTGCACAAAGAAGGTCATCGGCACGCCCCAGTTACGCTGGCGTGAAACGCACCAGTCCGGGCGGTTGCCGATCATGGCTTCCAGGCGCGGGCGGCCCCAGTCGGGGAAGAATTCCGTGTCGTCCACGGCCTTGTTGGCCCATTCGCGCAGCGTATGGCCTTCCACGCCTGCACGGTCCATGGCGATGAACCACTGGGCCGTCGCGCGGAAGATGATGGGTGTCTTGTGGCGCCAGCAGTGCGGGTAGCTATGGTTGAGCTTGACGTTGGCCAGCAGCAGTTCACGGCTTGCCAGCGTTTCGATGACGATGGGGTTGGCTTCCCATACGGTCTTGCCTTCCACTAGCTCCGTGCCCGCCTTGAAGCGACCGTCGTTGCCGACTGGATTGTCGTCCGGCAGCTTGTAGTGCTGGCCGACGAGCCAGTCGTCCAGGCCGTGGGCAGGCGCCGTGTGCACGAGGCCCGTACCGGCATCGGTGGTGACGTGGTTGCCCAGGATGATGGGCGAGGTGCGTTCGTAGAAGGGGTGGTTCAACGCCAGGTGTTCCAGCTTGGAGCCATGCGCTTGGGCGACCACTTCAACCGACTCGAAACCGTAGCGCTTGATGGCGCTCTCCGCCAGATCCCGCGCCAGTATCAGAAGGCCCTTGGGCGTTTCGACCAGATCGTAGGTAAGTTCCGGGTGCACGCAGACTGCGCGGTTGGCGGGCAATGTCCAGGGCGTCGTGGTCCAGATCACGGCAAAGGCCGGCACATTGGCGATCTCGTCCGCCGACAGGCCGAAAGCCTTGGCTAGCGCTGCCTTGTCGCGTACAGGGAAGGCGACGTCGATGGCCGGGCTGACCTTGTCTTCGTACTCGACCTCCGCTTCGGCCAGTGCCGAACCGCAGTCCACGCACCAGTGCACGGGCTTCTGGCCCTTCACGAGGAAGCCTTTGCGATGGATCTCGCCCAGGTTGCGGATGATATTGGCTTCCGTGTCGAAAGCCATGGTCTTGTAGGGATGATCCCAGTCACCCATTACGCCCAAGCGGATGAAGTCCTTCTTCTGCAGCTCGATCTGCGTTTCCGCGTATTCGCGGCACAGCGTGCGCACGAAGTCGGTAGGCAGGTGCGAGGCCTTCTCGTCCAGGCCGTTTTCCTTGCGGTAGGCGACGATCTTCTGATGGATGTCCGGCGCGGCCTTGATAGCGTTCTTGTCGCCCTTCACCAGCTTCTCGATCTGGTGCTCAATGGGCAAGCCGTGACAGTCCCAGCCCGGTACATAGGGCGCGTCAAAGCCCGCCAGCGTCTTGCTCTTGACGATGACGTCCTTGAGCACCTTGTTGACGGCGTGGCCCAGGTGGATGGCGCCGTTGGCGTACGGTGGGCCATCGTGCAGGATGAATTTGGGGCGACCGGCAGATGCGGCACGCACACGCTGGTACAGCTTCTGCGCCTGCCAGCGGGCAAGGAGGCCTGGTTCGCGCTTGGCCAAGTCGCCGCGCATGGGGAAAGGCGTGTCCAGCAGGTTGACGGGATATTTATTCTGTTCGGACATGGTATGTGTTGCCTTGGAATTCTTTGCTGTCGCGGGCAAGCCCGCGGTAGGTGCGGCGTATCGCCGCGTCGATTTGCTGCTTTACCCCCGCCCGCTCACGGACGAGGGCGGCTAATTCGTGCCTGGTATATCTCACGGGCCTCTGCCACGTCGCGGGCGATCTGTTCGATCAGCGTGGGCAGGTCGGGGAACTTCGCTTCGTCGCGCAGCTTGTGGAGGAAATCGACCTGCAGGTGGCGCCCATACAGATCGCCACTGAAGTCGGGGATATGGACTTCCAGCGTCACTCGGTCGCTCGAATCGACGGTGGGGCGGCGGCCGAAGCTCGTCGCGCCCAGCACGGGCTTATCGTCCACGCCATGCACCTGCGTGACAAAGATGCCCGTGAGCGGCGGACGGTTGTGCTTCATTTGCACGTTGGCGGTGGGAAAGCCGATTTCGCGTCCCAGCTTGTTGCCGTGTATCACGCGGCCGCTGATACGGTAGGGGCGGCCCAGCAAGCGTTCCGCCAGTTCCAGGTCGCCATCGGCCAGCGCTTGGCGCACGGCGGTGCTGGAGGCGCGTAGGCCGTCCACAGCAATCTCTGGCATCGCTTCGGCCACAAAGCCCACCTGGCGGCCGAATTCGGCCAGCTGCATATTGTCGCCGGCACGGCCCTTGCCGAAGCGGAAGTCGTCGCCCACTAACACGTAGCGGGCGCCGATCTGGCGCGCCACTACGTCGAGTGCAAAATCGCCGGCGCTGAGCGAGGCAAAGTGGCGCGTGAAATGGGCCAGGTAGACGCGGGCGATACCGGCCTCGCGCAGCAATTCCAGCTTCTCGCGCAGAGAGGTCAGGCGGGCTGGGGCCGATTCGGGCGTAAACAGCTCGCGCGGGTGGGGCTCGAAAGTGAGTACCGCAGGTGGCAGTCCCAAGCGCGCGG
>JAFAKZ010000426.1 GCA_019234745.1 Burkholderiales bacterium | reverse complement strand
CAAGCTCAAGCAGCAGGCCGTGCTGTTCCGCGCCGCCCACCATAGCGCGCGGCTGGAGATCGAACTCACACGCTGCAATGTGCCCTTCGTGAAATTCGGCGGCCTCAAGTTCCTCGCCGCCGCGCACGTCAAGGATGTGATCTGCATTCTGCGCTGGCTGGAGAACCCGCGCGACCGCGTGGCCGGCTTCCGCGTGCTGCAGATGATGCCCGGTGTAGGCCCGAAGACAGCGGCCAACATTCTCGATGGTCTCGCGGGTATGCAGGACGTGCTCGACGGTATTCTCAATACAACCGTGCCGCCTGCCGCCTCGCAAAGCTGGCAACGCTTTCAGGACCTTGCCCACGCCCTCTACCCGCGCGCCACGCCATGGCCGGCCGAATTCGACGCCGTAAGCCGCTGGTACGACCCGGAATTGGAGCGCAACTACGAGGACGCGATGATCCGCCGTGGCGACATCGACCAGTTGGGCAAGATCGCCGCCACCTACCGCTCGCGCCAGCACTTCCTTACGGAACTGACGCTGGACCCGCCTGATGCGACCAGCGACGAATCGGGCGTGCCACTGCGCGACGAGGACTACCTGGTCCTTTCCACCATTCATTCCGCTAAGGGCCAGGAATGGGAGGCCGTCTATATGCTCAATGCGGTGGACGGCTGCCTCCCATCCGACCTGGCCACCGGCACGGAGGCGGAAATCGAGGAGGAACGACGCCTGTTCTACGTCGGCATGACGCGCGCCAAGCATCATCTGGACGTGGTCGTGCCGCAACGCTTCTATGTCAACCAGCAATCCAATTTCGGCGACCGCCACGTCTACGCGGGCCGTACGCGTTTTATCCCGGAAAGCCTGCTGCCGAAATTCGAGCGCACTGCCTGGCCCATCGCCGACACCTTCAATGGCCCGACCGAAGTAGGCCGCCAGGCACTGGTAGACCTTAATGCACGCATGCGCGGGATGTGGGACTGATCCAGCCGGTCGATTACCCATACAGATCAATCATCTGTATACTATCCTGCCGGTAAGGATACTCAATGAGCACCCATACAACACACACCGACATCATCAAGCGCCTCAAGCGCGCGGAAGGCCATTTGCGCAGCATCGTGGCCATGATCGAATCGGATCGCGACTGCCTGGACGTCGCCCAACAGCTGCAAGCAGTGGAAAGCGCGGTCGCCAGCGCCAAGCGTGCCATGGTGCATGACCATATCGACCATTGCCTGGAAGAGGCCGTGCGCGAAGGCACCAAGAGCGCGGACGAGACCATTCGCGAATTCAAGGCGATTACGAAGTATCTCTGAACAGCAACCGTTCGCCCTGGATTGATCATGCCCTGGATCATCACCAAATACCTCGTCACCTCCGCCGTCGTCGTCCTGGTGTCGGAAGTCGCCAAGCGCAGCGACCGTGTCGGCGGCCTGATCGCCGCCCTGCCGCTGGTGACCTTCTTGGCGCTGATCTGGCTGCACGTGGAAAACCAGCCGGCCAGCAAGATCACTAACCATGCCTGGTATACCTTCTGGTACGTCGTGCCTACGCTACCCATGTTCCTGGCCTTCCCCCTGCTCTATCCGCGCCTGGGATTCTGGCCGACCATGGGGGCCAGCGTGCTCATCACGCTCGTCTGTTTTGTGCTTTTCGCGTGGGCGGTCAAGGGCTTCGGCATCGAACTGATGTAGCGCAGCCGCTATCGCCCGAGGGCTTGCAAGCAGGGCTGAACGAGAATGCTTCTCCATGCAGCTCGCATTACACAACACATTGTTTTTAAATGAAATACTTCTCGTGTATCCTGCACTGCAATTTCACGATCAGGCCGCTCCATGACGCCCTTCGATAGCTCCCACGACGAACACGACTCCCCGCAGAAACAGGCGGTTGCACGCCGCACTTCCTGGATCAGCGGCGCACTCAATATCGTACTGGCTGCCTTGCAGGTTGCCATTGGCGTGGTGTCGCATTCGCAGGCCTTGATCGCCGACGGCGTCCACTCGCTGGCTGACCTGGTCGCCGATGGCGCCGTCCTGCTGGCCACGCACCACAGCCACCACGGTCCGGACGAGGACCATCAATACGGCCACGCCCGCTACGAGAACATCGCCTCGCTGGTGCTCGGCGTGCTGCTGCTTGTCGTCGGTGTCGGCATGTTGTGGCGCGCGGGCGAACGTCTCGCATCCGGCACGCCGGCCCAGGCCATCCACGCCACGGCGCTGTTTATCGCCATCGTCACGCTGGTGTCGAAGGAGCTCTTGTTCCGCTACATGCTGCGAGAAGCCGAGCGCGTACGTTCAGCCATGCTGGTTGCCAATGCCTGGCATGCGCGGGCCGATGCGGCGTCCTCGCTCGTCGTCGCCCTCGGTATTGCAGGCAGTTTGGCCGGTTTCACCTTCCTCGATGCATTGGCCGCCAGCGTGGTGGGCTTCCTTGTTGCCCGCATGGGCTGGCAATTCACCTGGGCGGCGCTCAACGACCTGGCCGACGCGGCCGTGGATGACGAGCTGGTCCAGGCCATGCGCGCCACCCTCGCTGCCACACCAGGTGTCGACGGTATCCACCTGCTGCGCACGCGCAAGATGGGCGACCTCGCCTTCGTCGATGCCCACCTTATCGTCGCACCGCGCATCAGCGTTTCGGAAGGCCATTTCATTGCGGAACGGGCACGCGAGCGCCTGGTCGCCGCCCACCCCGTGCTCGACGCGGTCATTCATATCGATCCGGAAGACGACGAACATGTCGAAGAAGCAGTCGCCCTACCCGATCGACAAGCCATCGTCGGCCAGCTTGAGGCTCTGCTCGACGCCCGTCGCGCCATGCTGCGCGAAGTCAGGCTCGACTACCTCAATCGCCGCGTATCGGTTACCGTCATCGCGGACTTGGCGTCGCCGGAGGATCACGTCGCACTGCGCGCCGCACTCCAGGCGCTGCAAGGCAGCCTGCCCGATATTGCGGCGACCGCCATCCTGAGCAGCCCCACCGGTGCCGACGTCTCTGCCAGCCTCGCCGGCTAGGCACACTGGGCGATTCGTGGTATCAAGCGCGCTGCGCGGTAGTAAGTTGCATTCGTTCAACCGGTTCCTATCGCACATCGTGCAGCGGCGCCGGCATAGCCATTGACGCATCCTTGAGAAATACTATGAATAAGCCTTCCATTGCGGCGGTCGCCGCGCTTTGCCTATCGATGCCCTACGCCCAGGCCCAGGGGGCCGGGCACTTTCGCTTCGAACACCAGTACATCGACCTGAAGTTCAATAGCGACATGACCTACACGCATGTCGCCGACGTCACGGTGCGCGCGCTGGACGAGGTGGGGGCGCAAAGCATTGGCCAGCAGTATTTTGGCTACCAGGACGGCCGCGAAATGGGCACGGTGGAATTGGCCGAGACGATTTCGGCCGACGGCAAGGTGACCCCTGTCACCGCCGACAATATCAAGCAGCAGAACGGCGTGGTCGGCGGCGTCACCATGCCGGACCGCAAGGTCATCCAGGTCACCTTCCCCAAGCTGGCCGTGGGCGATGCCATCCACTACCGCTATCGCTACGAGGCACTCAAGGTCGACGGCGGCTCCAGTGACTTTGAGGACTTCGACCGTGCGTTGCTGCACGACGACGTACGCGTAACGCTAAGCTACCCCAAGGACCTGCCGCTGCAGTACAGCGCCCACGAAGTTGGGGATGCCACGACGAGCGGCGACGACCGCAGTGTGCGCGAATGGCACTTCCACAATACGCAAACCGTGATGCCGGACTACGACACGGTCAATGGTTGGCGCCTGCATCCCTATATCATGGTGTCCACCTATCCGGACTGGAAGGCGGTCGCCGACAGCTATCAGGTCGGCGCCGAGCCGCAGGCCAAGGTCACGGACGAGGTCTCCAGCCTGGCCGCCGAGATCACCAAGGATAGCAAGGACGAGCGTGAGCAGGCACGCGCCCTGTATGACTGGGTACGCAAGAACATACGCTATGTCGCCAGCTATATCGGCGATGGCGGCTGGGTGCCGCACGATACGCACTCCATCCTCGCCAATCGCTTTGGCGACTGCAAGGACCACGCAACCCTGTTGGAGGCACTGCTGGAAGCGCGCGGCATTAGCGCCTCGCAAGTATTGATCAGCGCAAATACGGACAGCTACGTGCTGCCCGAGCTACCCATGCGGGACTTCAACCACGCGATTACCTATATCCCCTCGCTCGACCTATTCCTGGATTCCACGGCCGACATGACTCCCTTCGGCCTGCTGCCCGAGATGGACGCCGGCAAGCCCGTGCTGGTCACCAAGCAGTTCAAGGACGTCAGTCATACGCCCGTCATCACGCCGGAGCAGTACAAGGTGACACGACAGGTACATATCAAGGTCCACCCTGACGGCAGCGGTACGCGCGACGCCGAGATCACGTCCTATGGGCGCGCCGCCGTCGTCACCCACCAGTTCCTGTCCAATATTGGCACGGGCAAGGAAGACGATTGGGTGAAGAAGTTCATGGCCGACCAGGGCTGGGTAGGTACGGGCAAGCTGAATGTGGAAAAGCACGATGGTAGCGACATCGAACGCTATCGCTTCAACCAGACCATCACGAATTACCTGTACCAGCCAGAGGCAGGCGAAGTGTCCCTCTCAACGGGCATCCAGGGCCCGATCGGCATCGCTGCCATCCTCAAGCGCTACTCCGAAACGACGCGCACGGCCGACGCCAGGTGCGACCCGTTCTCCATCGAAGACGTGATCGACATCGATTTGCCGCGGGAGATGAAGGTTGTCTACGTACCGAAGGACATTAGCCTGCACGACGACATCGTCAACTTCGACGCGCACTACCAGAAGATCGGCAATACCTACCGGATGACGCGTAGCTGGGGCTTTCACACCGCCAGGTCGACCTGCTCGCCTGCGGAATACCTGGCACTGCGGCCGATGGTGGAGAAAGTCCGCAAGGCCCTGAACAGCACGCTGGTCTACGTACCGAGGAAAGGGTAAGCAGTGCGGCCAGCAACGGCTACTATTTGACCCACTGCTTGTCCAGCTTGCGTGCCAGCGTACGGCGGTGCATGCCCAGCCGCCGTGCCGTCTCGGAGATATTGAAGCCCGTTTCGGCCAGGATTTCGTGGATGCGCTCCCATTCGAGCGTCTTGATGGAGGTGGAGCGGTTGGTCAGCTCCACTTCCGTCGTACCGGCAACATGGGCGAAAGCGGCCTCGATGTCGTCCGTATTGGACGGCTTGGCCAGATATTGGCAGGCGCCCAGCTTGATCGCTTCCACTGCCGTAGCAATGCTGGCAAAGCCCGTCAGCACCACGATCAGCGTGGCCGCATTGTGCGCATGCAGCGCCTGCACGCAGGAGAGGCCCGATGCTTCGCCGTTGAGCTTCAGGTCGACGACCGCATAACCCGGCGTATGCGTCTGCAGCACCGCTTCCACCTCGGCCAGGCTGGCCGCATGCAAGGTGGTATAGCCGCGACGCTCGAACGAACGGCCCAGGGTGCGGGCCAGCGCGGCGTCGTCTTCCACGATAAGCATGATGCGTTCGGTTGCCATGGCTGAATCCGATGTCCTGTTGCTTGCTAGCGCTGCTCGCCCAACTCGATGGCGGACAGCGGCAGGGTCAACTTTACAACCGCGCCGCCTTCCCGTCGATTATCGACTTCCACCCTGCCGCCCAAGGTGCGTGTAACATTCACCACCAGGAACAGGCCGAGCCCAGCACCGGGGCGGCCCTTGGTGGACTGGTAGGGCTTGCCAATATTCGCCAGGATGGCCGGCGGGAAACCGGGACCGCGGTCGGTGACCGTCACGACCAGCGAATCGTCCTCGCGCGCTGCC
>JAFAKZ010000365.1 GCA_019234745.1 Burkholderiales bacterium | reverse complement strand
GGTCGCGGTGCTTGAGCTGGCGCAGCGCGAGGGCGCTGTTGTGCAGGGCATCGAGTGTATCCGGGCGTAGTTGCAATACGCGGTCGAAACCCTGCAACGCCAGCTCGGTGTGGCCTAGAGCCAGCAGCCCGACTGCGCGATTGTAATGGGCAGGGACGCAATTAGGATCGCGCGTAATGGCCTGATCGTAGCTGGTCAAGGCTGCGGCCATCAGCCCCATGCGTTCCAGTGCGAGCGCCTTGCCAAGGTGTCCGCGCACCAGTCGGTCGTCCATCGCCAAGAGCTGCTCGAAGCTGGCGCATGCAGCGTGCGCGTCACCGGCTTGCAGCTGGATTTCACCCAGTTCAGCAAGGACATCCGGCCGTGGGCCTTGGAGGGAGAGCAAGCGCTGCAGGCTTATAAGCGCGGCATGAGTATTGCCCTGTGCTTTCTGTATCTGGGCGAGGTTGAACCATGCGGCGATGTAGTCTGGCTTCTGTGAGAGGGCTTGCACGATAGCCGTTTCGGCCTCTTTCAAGCGGTCCAAGCATTGCAGCGCGATGCCAAGGTTCAGTAGCGTAGACGGCTGATTTTCATCAAGCGTGAGCGAGGCCTGCAGCGACGCTGCTGCCGCAGTGTAATCTTGAATCTGCAGGTACAAAGCCCCGAGCATCGCGTGCGCACGGAAATGCGCGGCGTCCCGCGCAATAACGCGCAAATACCATGATCGTGCCTCGCTGAGCTGCCCAGCCTGATGCGAGCGCTGGGCCGCGGCGAAGCACGCCGAGGCATCCGGTGAGGGGCTGGTTGGGGTCGGAACGGTGTTGGGCGCTTCCATTGGCAGAGTCGGCACGGCGACGAGAACGTTGATCCAAGCGAGGCATCATAAGCAAGTCCGGCGCGACGAAGGCCAACGACGATGCTAGGCTGGAGGCAGTGTGGCAATTTACGCAGATATCCCCATCTGCAGCGCAACGCTGTCGACTGGAGCTGACGACTTGAATCAGGAGGGCAGGGCATGGGCCGGTATCGAGCTGCAATTTGTCTGATGGCTTTGGCTGTCATGACGGCAGTGCAGGCAAAGGAAACGATCGTGATGATGCGCCACGGTGAGAAACCCGACGGCGGCCTGGGGCAGCTCAACTGCAAGGGTCTGCAGCGTTCGCTCGCGCTGCCCAAGGTATTGATCGAACAGTTCGGGCATCCGGACATGATCATGGCGCCCAACCCGTCCGCCCTGAAGCGCGACTCTGGCCAGCCTTACGACTACATCCGCCCGTTGGCGACTATCGAGCCGACGGCCATACAGCTAGGCATGCCGGTCGATACCAATATTGCCTTCGACGATATCGCCAAACTGGAAGCGGCGTTGGAAGCGCCGGCCCTGGCTGACAAGATGGTCTTCGTCGCGTGGGAGCACTACTTCATCGAACAGGTAGCGCGCGCCATGGTGACGCACAGCGGCGGCGACGGTGCGACGGTGCCGACCTGGGACGGCAAAGACTTCGACAGCATCTACGTCGTGACGCTGGACCACGACGCCAATGGCAAACCGACGACGGCGTTTCGCGTGGCGCACGAGCATCTGGACGGTGTTTCCACCACCTGCCCCTAGGGAGCCTCCGAATTCGCCTTGCATCAGGCCAAAATCCGGGCAAACGCGATCCCGGGTACTTATTCAGAGGCGCCCTAGCGCCCCGATCCGGTAATATGCCACCTGCGGCCGCAATGGCCGCTCAGCCTTCACGCGTCGGCTGTCAAAAGATCGACGGGAGTCGTCCGCGCTGGGGAGCCCCTGGCGGGCGCTTTCGGAGATGATCCGAATGTCCCATGTCCTCCACGGCGACGGCGCTATCCGTCGCAACTCGCTTTACGGCAGCAGCATCGAAAACACCTACGCCGGCGTACTCAGCTTTATGCGTCGCAACTACACGCGTGATCTGACCAGCGTCGATGTAGCAATTAGCGGCATTCCGCTGGATCTTGCCACTACCTTTCGCCCAGGCGCACGTTTGGGGCCGGCGGCTGTCCGGGCGGCCAGTGTGCAGTTGGCGGAGCTTAAACCCTATCCCTGGGGATTCGACCCCTTCGACGAGCTGGCCGTCGTCGACTACGGCGATTGCTGGTTCGACGCCCACAACCCGTTGACCATCGTGCCCAGCATCATTGAGCACGCGCGTACCATCCTTGTCAGCGGTGCCAAAATGCTGACCTTCGGCGGCGATCACTTCATTACCTATCCGCTTCTGAAAGCCCATGTCGAGCACTATGGCAGGCCGCTGAGCCTGATCCACTTCGATGCCCATTGCGACACCTGGCCGGATGACGAGCCGGCCAGCCTGAACCACGGCACCATGTTCTATAAGGCGATCAAGGAAGGGTTGATCGACCCTGCACGCTCCGTGCAGGTCGGCATCCGTACCTGGAACGACGATTTCATGGGCATGCAGGTACTGGATGCGCAATGGGTGCACACCTATGGGGCGGCCGCGGCGATCCAGCGCATTGCCCAGGTGGTGGGCGACAACGCCTGCTACCTGACTTTCGATATCGATTGCCTCGACCCGGCCTTCGCCCCGGGTACCGGTACGCCAGTGGCAGGCGGACTAAGCTCGGCGCAGGCGTTGCAAATAGTCCGTGGCCTAGGGGCAGTGAATCTGGTGGGAATGGACGTTGTGGAGGTCTCCCCGCCCTTCGATCAGAGCGAGATCACTGCCCTGGCGGCGGCGCATATTGCCGTCGACTTGCTTTGTCTGTTGCGTAATCGCAAGGTTGCGGTCCGCGAGGCGGCTTAACGATCTGGCAGCATCAAGATGGGCCGTTCGTCGGAGCGGCCCACCTATCTCTTGATACTTCAAGCGCTTACAACGTTCGCGGCATCTGCGCATCAGGGTTTACCCGCAGATTTTTCATAAAAACATTGCAAATCTGTAACAAAAATATATCAGTGCTTTAATAATCCACCACTACGCTTGCGGCCTTTGAAATTTGCAAAGGAATTCCGCCATGCGTCGCTGGGAGGAAGCCAAAAAACCGAAGGCCAGAATCGAAATCATCCCGATGATCGACGTGATGATGTTCCTACTGGTTTTCTTCGTGCTGCTCAGCCTCAACGTCATCCCCGCGCTTGGCGTCAAGACCAATCTGCCGTCGGCAAGCACCGCACACGACCTGCAGGTCAATACCAATGCCGTCATCACCATCCCCGTGACGGGCGATGTACAGCTCGAAGGCAAGTCCGTCAGCATTGATGCCTTGCCGCAGGTGCTGAAGGACAAGCAGCAGCCCAACGTCAAGCTTTCCATCGTACTGAACGCCGACAAGGGCGTGGATTTCCAGAAGGTGCTCGACGTGCTCGACGCGCTGAAGGGGCACGGCTTCGACGCGATTTCCTTCGCGACCAAGCGGAAATAAGCCATGGCCGCAACCTCGAACATGACGATCTACCGGCTGCGCGATGTCATCGCCATCGGGCCGAGTGCAATTGCCGTCGTCCTGTTGATCGCCATGCAGTACGACCATGCCGTGATCGTGCACTACAAGGACGAAAAGAAGCCGGTCGAAGTGAAGCTGATCGACGCGGCACCGGAGCCGGCACCCATCACGCCGCCTCCGCCGACACCTGCACAGCCGCAAAAGTCCGTACAGCCCGCCGAGCCGTCCAAGCCGGCGCCGCAGCAGGCGCAGCCCTCGCAGGAAGTCGTGACGACGGACGCGCCAAGCAGCCAGAGCGCGCCCGTCGCGGCGCCGGCCGCACCGACGCCACCCAAGGCTGTAGAGGCCGCGCCACCGGCGCCGCCCGTGCGGCCGGTGGCCGCAAATCTCGAGGGCGACTACATCGCCAAGGTGCGCGGTTACCTGAATGCGAGCAAGCGCTACCCCACGGGGCGTGAGGCGAGCCTGCAGCACCCACGGGGCACGGTGAAGATTTGGTTCGTACTTCGTCGCGATGGTTCGCTGGTCGATTCCGGCATCGAAGAATCGTCGAACTCCATGCTGCTCGACGATGCTGCGCGCAAGACGATCAGTCGCGCCACCTATCCGGCTTTCCCGGAGTCGAGCTGGAGCGGCGAGGCGACGCATCGGTTCACCACCGAACTCGAATTCATTCCGCCCGGCTGATCGGGCGCCAGGTTCAAAGCAATTACAACAGCAATTCAATCAATCAAGGGATAAAGAAATGCGATTTCAGGTAAACAAGCTGTCGCTGCTGATCTCGGGCCTGTTTCTGGCGACCAGCGCTCTGGTCCATGCAGACGATGCCAAGCCAGCCACCACCACCGACGTGGGCAAGATCACCGTGGAAGGCCTGCCCGGCGGCACCGATACGGGTCTGATCCAACAGGAAGACACACCCAAGGCGCGCAGCTCGGTCAGCCGTGCCTATCTCGAGAAGCTCGGTGGCACAGCCAACCCCTACCAGGCCATCTCGCTGCTGCCCGGCGTGTCGACCAACGACTACGACGGCACAGGCCTGTTCGGCGGCTCCATCCGCGTGCGCGGCTTCAATAGCGATCAGCTGGGCTTCACCGTGAACGGCGCACCGGTCAACGATTCCGGTAGCTTTGCGGTATACCCGCAGGAATACCTGGAAACCGAAAACGTCTGCAATATCTTCGTGACGCAGGGCTCCACCGACGTTGATGCCCCGCACGTGGGCGCCTCGGGCGGCAATATCGGCATTGTGACCTGCGATCCGGAAGACAAGCAGCGTGTCCGCGTTGAGCAGGAAGTCGGCTCGAACTACATGTGGAAGACCTACGCACGCTTCGATTCCGGCCGCGTGCTGGACGACAAGGCCAAGTTCCTGATCTCGGTATCGAAGGCCGAAGCCGACAAGTACCGTGGCAACGGCAAGGCACTGAAGGAGCACGTCGACTTCGATGGCCGCTTCGATCTCGGTGCCGGCAGCTTCATCAACGCGAGCTTCCTGTGGAACCGCGAACTGAACAACAACTACGAGCTGCTGAGCAAGGCTCAACTGGCTCAGAATGGCTGGACCTACGATTACAACACGCAGCCGCCAGTACATCAGCCGAGCGTGAACGGTTCCGCGACCAATGACCCGGCGTACGGCCCGAATGCACCTGTGGCTGCCAACCTCTATAACGGCACGTCGCTCAACCCGTTCATCAACACGCTGACGACCGTACAGGCGCACTTTGCGTTGTCGCCCAAGGCTGCACTCGATATCGACCCGTACTTCTGGTACGGCTACGGCACGGGCGGTAACCAGCTGCAGACGCTGACGGAAGCCACTGGCCCCAATGCCTTTGCCGGTGGTACGGGTGACGTGAATGGCGACGGCAATGCCAAAGACAAGATATATGTCTACGAAGGCAGTGTGACGAAGACGACACGCCCCGGTATGACGACGAAGTTCAACTACCAGTGGGACAACCAGCATATCGTGGCTGGCTACTGGTATGAGCGCGCGCACCATCGCCAGACGGCGCCGTTCGAAACCATCGATAACAATGGCAACCCTAGCAATGTCTGGTTGAACAACCCTGACCAGTGGATTCGCACGGCTGATGGCCAGCCGCTGGAATATCGCAACACGATGACGGTGAGCACGGCGCAAAGCCTGTTTGCACAGGACAATATCAGCCTGCTGCAGGACAAGCTGAATGTGCAACTGGGCCTGCGCGACCTGAGCATCAACCGCGACTTCCACAACTACGCATCCGCAGGCAGCAGCCAGACGAACCCGAGTTCCAGCGGCGCGGACTACGGCGTCAATATGACGTACCGCAAGACGCTGCCGACGGTGGGCGCACGCTACCAGTTCGACGATCAGCAGTCGACCTACTTCAACGTGACGGAAAACTTCCGCGCACCGGGTAACTACGACTACTTCAACCTGCTGAATGTGGCGGCCAACAACCCGAATGCCAGCCCGCTGTGTAAGCCGGCCCCTGGCAAGACGATTGGCAACGGCGGCGCTTGCTACATCAACGGCCAACTGGTTGGCTATACGCTGACGGCACCGATCGTGCAGCCGGAAACATCGTGGGACTACGACTTCGGCTACCGCTTCCAGGGCGAGCAGACGACGTTCACGGCCGATATGTTCTACGTCGACTTCCAGAACCGCATCGCCAGCCAGTACAACGATTTCCTGCAGACCAGCGTCGACCAGAACGTCGGTACCGTGCACCAGTACGGTATCGAACTGGAACTGGGCCAGAAGCTGGCCAAGAGCTGGTCGCTGTACAGCTCGCTGTCGTACATCAAGACGCGCATGGAAAACAACCTGGACGTGGGACATCTGGCGGGCAACAACTTCGACTCCTACCTGCCCACCAGCGGCAAGGAAATGCCGGATACGCCGACCCTGCTGGCTGGCCTCCACCTGGACTACACGCACGCTAATTGGAACGGCTTCCTGGAAGCGAAGTACACGGGCAAGCGTTATACGACGCTGGTGAACGACGATGCGGTGAGCGGCTACACGCTGCTCAATGCCGGTGGCGGCTACAAGTTCGGCAATACTGGCTTCTTCAAGTCGCCGACCATCAAGTTCAACATCCTGAACCTGCTGGGTACGCACTACCTGTCGATGAACGGCCCGAGCGGCAGCCAGTATGCGAACAACGCCTACAACGTGAACGTCAATGGTGGCGTGTATGCGCCGTCCAAGCCGCTGGTGAACGGTATCCCGCAAGCGCCCACGTTCTACCTGGGTCAACCGCGCAGCTACTACGTTACGCTGCAAAGCGATTTCTGATCGCCGATGTAAAACCGCTGGCGGGCCGGTGCCCGCCAGCAATCGTGGGCGCAGCAAGGGTTGCTGCGCCCCAAGGTAAGAGGAAGATATGAACATTCAACTGATGCATGACATGACGTTCTACGCCATGTACGCCTGCGCCGCCCTGGCCGTCTTCGTGTCGATCGAACGGCTGATTTTCTACGTCGTTACCATGAAGCACGCGCGTGATCTCGAAGCCGTCATGCATCATGACATCCACGACATCGGCGAACTGCCGGAGAACCTGGTCAATCGCGACTCCATTCCCGTGGAAGTGCTGCGCCAGATGCT
>JAFAKZ010000156.1 GCA_019234745.1 Burkholderiales bacterium | reverse complement strand
TCGATCGGCATGCCGGCGCGGTAGGGGCGCGTGCTGGTCATGGCGTCGAAGGCGTCGGTCAGGCCCACAATGCGCGCGTCCAGCGGAATCTTGTCGCCCTTCAGGCCACCCGGATAGCCACGGCCGTCCGGCGTCTCGTGATGCTGCGCCACCGCCGCATGCACCAGCACGCCGAGCGGATGCCCTGACAGCAGGCGCGCGCCGATTTCCGGGTGGGTCTTGATGATGGCGTACTCTTCGTCCGTCAGCTTGCCCGCCTTGTTCAGGACGGCGTCCGGCACGCCGATCTTGCCCAGGTCGTGCAGAAAGCCGCCCAGGGTGATTCGCGCCACATCGGATTCCGACATATTCATGTCCACGGCCAACAGGCGGGAGAACTGCGACACCCGCCACAGGTGGCCGCCCGTATATGGGTCGCGCGCTTCGACCAACGAGGCCATCAGGTAGAGGCTCTTGAGCAGGGGCTGGACCAGGTCGGGCTTGGGTAGGGCAGGCATGGGAAATCCTCCGGAACGTGTCTGTGTGCCTTGGTCGGCCGGCAGCGGCAAATCTGACGCCCGACGCTTCCCGCTGAATATAGCCGCTTGCCATCCAGAAAAGGCTAAAATCTTGCCTCGCCAGAGCTACCTGATTGCCCCGCCATGCTGTTCGTCATCTCCCCCGCCAAGACCCTCGATTTCGACACGCCCGCCACGACCGAGCGCTATACCCTGCCGCGCTTCACGGAACAATCGGCCGAGCTGATCGACATCCTCAAGCAGAAGACACCGGCCGATATCGCCAGCCTGATGGATTTGTCGGAACCGCTGTCCGTGCTCAATGTGAGCCGCTACCAGGCCTGGCGGCCGAAGTTCACCAAGACGAACAGCAAGCAGGCCGTGCTGGCCTTTATGGGTGACGTATACGAGGGGCTGGATGCGCGCTCGCTGGATGCGGACAGCCTCGACCACGCGCAAGCGCGCCTGCGTATCCTCTCCGGCCTCTACGGCGTACTGCGCCCGCTCGACCGCATGCAGCCCTACCGTCTGGAGATGGGCACGCGGCTGGCACACGCCAAGGGGCGCAATCTGTACGACTTCTGGGGCGATACGCTGACGGAATCGCTCAATACGGAGCTGGCCAAGTTCGCCGAGCCGGTGCTCGTGAATCTGGCATCCGATGAATATTTCAAGGCCGTGAAGCCGAAGAAGCTCAAGGCACGCCTGGTGGAGTGCAGCTTCGAAGACCTGAAGAACGGCCGCTACAAGATCATCAGCTTCTACGCAAAGCGGGCACGCGGTTTGATGGCGCGCTACGCGCTGACCAAGCGCCTCTCGCAGCCGGAGCAGCTACGCGACTTCGACGTGGAAGGCTATCGTTTTGCGCCCGATGCGAGCGATGAGAACCGCTATGTGTTCCGGCGCGATGCGGTGCCGGCGTAGAAACGCAAAACGTCGTCCGTAGGTCGGAAAAGCGAAGCGCCTTCCGACGCATGGAATCGTTGTAAGTGCTACACGAATTGGAATTGCTCGGCTGTACGCAGGTGCGGCTTATAGACCCACCTACAATGCAGCAAGTTGGCACTCCATGCGTCGGAAGGCGCTTCGCTTTTCCGACCTACAAAACCATTAGGCCTGCGCACCCTCAACCACCCCGCGCGGCATACGCCCAACCCAGTGCGCAATCCGCCACGCGGCCCATGCCGTGGCAGTAGCACCCAGCAGCAGAATCAAGCGCGTATCGATCAAGGTAACTCCCGCGCCGACGAGCGCGACCAGCACATTTGCCACGCAGAAGATGGCAGAGATCAGGCCCATCACCGCGCCCTGCCCATGCTCGGCGAAACGCTCCGAGCAATACACGGGCAGCACCGCGTTGTAGAGCGCATTGGGCACGCCAAAGATCACCAGGCCGACCATGCCGGCAATCGGCCCGCCCAGCGCATTGAGCGCAATGCAGCTTGCCGTCCCAATGGCCAATAACCTCAAATGGCGCTCGCCCACCGCCGGCCCGATGCCGCGCCCCATCAGGGCAGAGGTGCCCGTCATCACCCCGCAGAGCGCGGCCGTGACGACGGCGATGCCGACAGCGTTGAGATGCGCGAACTCCACGCACCATAGCGGGTAGAACTCGTAGAAGGCCGTGACGCCCAGGGTGTAGGCAAGCTGGATGAAAAACAGCTCGCGCAGGGACTTGTGCTTGAGCAGCATAAAGGCGTGGCGCTCGCTCACGTGGTGCCAGAAGCCACCTTTCGTATGCGTTGGCGCCTGCACGGGGAAGACGATGGCGCCCAGCACAAAGGTCGCCCCCAGGATGGCCGCCGCCACCACGAAGGGCACGCTATTGCCAAAGTGCACAGTGGCGCCCGCCATTAAGGGGCCAATCAACCAGCCGCTGTAGATGGCGCCGTTGAGCAGGGCGAAGCCCCGTGTACGCTCCTCGCCGTCCAGCGCATCGGCCAGCATGGCACGGGCGACGGCGGCATTGCCTTCCGCCAGGCCGGTAAGAAAACGTGCGACCAGGAACAGCAGATAGTTTTCCGCCAGCAAGGCCCACACCGAAACCAAATGACCTAGGGCGCTGAATAGCGTAGTGAACAAGAGCATGCGGCGCCGCCCGTAACGGTCGGACAAGGGGCCCAGCAGCGCGGATCCCAGCAGCAAGCCGATCGGATTGATGGCAATGGCCATGCTCAGCAGGAACTTGGGCGGCAGGCCGGCGAAATGATTGAACACGGTTGCCGGCCCCGCCGCAAACAGGGGAGCCAGCACCGGGTAAGGCAGCGCCGCGCCGACGGTCGACAAGAGTCCGACGGCGCAGGCGGTAAATACCAGCATATTGTTCGATTTCACCTTCACTCCCTGGCCAAGCTGACGCCACTGCGCTCAAAAATGCCGAAGCTGGTTTATCTGCATCAGCACCTGCCGCATCGTCTCCGCCTGCCCTCTCAGCGGGATATTGTCGCAATCCGCCGATTGGCTACGGCAGGGTTCCTGGCAGCTTTGCGCTTCGCTCTTATGTACCCGATTCATCCACTGCTTCAGCAATTGTGCCATTTCGCATACCTCCTGGTTGGACGCTGCAACCTGATCCATGCAGTGGAACCAGAATACAAGTTCAAGTAAACTTTAAGTAAAGCGAAATTTCACTGTTTCGATGTGAGGCCCATATGGCGAGTTCATTGATTCCAATCGGCACCCTGTCCAAGCGCTCCGGCGTACCGGCCAGCACCCTGCGCTTCTATGAAGATGCCGGGCTGATACGCAGCACACGCGCCCCCGGCCAGCGCCGCCATTACCCCAAGGAGATGCTGCGGCGCGTGGCCTTTATCCGCGTCGCGCAGAGCGTGGGGCTGAGCCTGGAGGAGATCCACACCGCACTCGCCGGCCTGCCCAACGAACGCACGCCCAATTGCGACGACTGGGAAGTCATCTCGGCCTCCTGGCGCCCTCTGCTCCAGGCCCGCATCGATGCGCTTTGCCGCCTGCGCGACAAGCTCGATGGCTGCATAGGCTGCGGCTGCCTGTCGCTGGACCGTTGCCAGCTCTACAACCGCGACGACGAGGCGGCCAAGGAAGGCTGCGGGCCGCGCTTCCTGCTGCATGAGTCGCCGGCACAGACCTGAAGGTCGAGTGACACTTGAAATGTGATGGCGAGCAGTGAAATGTGGCGGCAAGACCGCCGTATCCACCTTTCACAAGCCAACCCACCCTACAAATCTTGTATCGGCCTACCAGCGCAGCTCCCCGCGGCCAATCTCAATCACGCGACCACCAACAAAAATCGTCCCCGCATCATCTACCTTGAGCGACAACATATTGGGCCGCCCCACGGCAGTTCCCTGTGACAGCTCGGCGTCCAGATGCTCACTAGGCCGCGTCGCCTTCCACCAACCGCCCAGATTGGCGCAGGCAGAGCCCGTGCCCGGATCTTCGCTAATGCCCGCGCCATCCGGCGTCCAGAAGAAACGCGCCTCGAAGCCCGCCTCCGTCGCCGCGAACACGTAGGCCTTTGCGCGACCGTCGGCGTTCACAGCATGGCGGCTCAGCAGCTCCGCATTCGGCTTGGCGGCACGTACATGCTCGATACTTGCGAGCGGTACCATCAGCTGTTCGTTGCCGCAGCTCACCCACAGCGGCTGGCCGGAAATAGCCGACTCGGGCAAGCCCAACGCGGCGGCAAGTTGAGCGTTCGTTGCCTCGGCTGGGCGATGCGTAGGCGCATTGGCTTGCAGGCGCCAGCGATCGCCCTGCGCCGTCACGGGGATCACGCCGGCAATCATCTCCAGGCCAAAGGCGCTGCCCGCATTGCGCAACTCACGCACGACATGGGCACTACCCAAGGTGGGATGCCCGGCAAAGGGCATCTCATAGGCCGGCGTGAAGATGCGTACGCGGGCGGCCGCCTTGTCGGACGGCAGCAGGAAGGTCGTCTCCGACAGATTGAACTGGCGCGCCACGGCCTGCATTTCTTCCGCGCTCAATGTGCTGCCGTCCTCGATCACGGCAAGCGGATTGCCGCCAAAGGGGGTCTCGGCAAATACATTGAGCAGGCGGTACTTGATGGTCTTCATCCCGGCATCTCCAATGAACAATCTCTTAAGGAGCCTCTGACGCTATAATCGGCCCTTCCGTAGCGCAAACACCCGTCACCAAGTCGGGCACACAAGGCAATGATTCGCAAACTGATTGGCCGCGTCCTGAAGCTCAAGAAGCATCACGGCGGCGGCGGCATCGTTATCCCCGTCAAGCGCCACGGCATCCGCCGCGACCGCCTGCCCTCCTTCGCCCTGAAGACGACAGACCGTCTGCAGGAGGCCGGGTTCAAGGCCTTTATCGTCGGGGGCGCCGTGCGCGACCTGCTGCTCGACAAGGATCCGAAGGACTTCGACGTGGCCACCGACGCCACGCCCGAGGAAGTCCACAAGGTGTTCCGCCGCTCACGCATCATTGGCCGCCGCTTCCGCCTCGTCCATGTACTGTATGGCGACGAAACGGTGGAAGTGTCCACCTTCCGTGGCAGCGGCGAAGCACTCACGGACGAATCCGGCCGCATCATCCGCGACAACACCTGGGGCAGCCAGGAAGACGACGCCAAGCGCCGCGACTTCACGGTGAACGCCCTATTCTACGACCCGGCGCGCGAAGAGATCATCGACTATCACGGCGGCGTGGCCGACGTGCAGAAGCGACGCCTGGCCATGATCGGCGCCCCGGCGCAGCGCTACCGCGAAGACCCCGTGCGTATGCTGCGCGCCGTGCGCCTCGCGGCCAAGCTGGGCCTGGAGATTGACGGCGCCACGCGCAAGCCCATCCACGAACTGGCGCCGCTCTTGCAGAACGTGCCTGCCGCGCGCCTGTTCGACGAGATGCTCAAGATGCTGTTCTCGGGCCAGAGCTGGGCCTGCCTGATGCAGTTGCGCTCGGAAGGCCTGCACCATGGCTTCTTCCCCCTGCTCGACAAAATGATGAAGGCGCCGAGCGGCGAGACCTTCCTGCGTCTGGCGCTGGAGAACACCGACCGCCGCATCCGCGAGGACAAGCCCGTCTCGGCCGGCTACGTATTCGCCGCGCTCCTGTGGCTGGAAGTGCTGGACAACTGGGCGCGCCGCAAGGACAAAGGCGAGAAGGCCATGCCGGCGCTGTTCGATGCCATCGACGAGGTGGAAGCCGTACAGGAACAGAAGCTCGCCATTCCACGCCGCTACGGCACGGCCATGAAGGAAATCTGGATGCTGCAACCACGCTTCGAGCAGCGCAGCGGCATCAAACCTTTCCGCCTCTTGGAACACCCGCGCTTCCGCGCCGGCTACGACTTCCTCTGCCTGCGCGCAGCCGCGGGCGAAGTCGACAAGGAAATCGCCGACTGGTGGACGACCTTCCAGGACGCCGACAGCCAGAAGCGCGAAAGCATGCTGGTGCGCACTCAGCCTGGCGAAGGCACCAAGAAGCGCCGTCGCCGTGGCGGTGGTCGCCGTAGCGGTGGTAATGCCGAAGGTGGCGCACCAGCCGAGCAGGGCGGCGAAGCGTGAGCGTGATCGCTTACGTGGGCCTGGGCGCGAACCTGGGCGATGCAGCCGAATCGGTCAGCGCCGCCATCGAGGCGCTCGGGAGCCTGCCGCAGACGCGCCTCATCGGCCGCTCCAGCCTGTACCGCAGCGCGCCTGTAGGCTATCTGGATCAACCCGATTTCGTGAACGCCGTCGCGGCGGTCGACACGTCGTTGAGCGCCCATGCGCTGCTCGACGGCCTGCTCGATATCGAAGCGAAGTTCGGCCGCGAGCGCAGCTTCCGCAATGCACCGCGCACGCTCGATATGGACGTGCTGCTGTACGACGACGCCTCGCTGCACGACGAGCGCCTGACCATCCCGCACCCGCGCATGGTCAATCGCGCCTTTGTACTGGTGCCGCTGGCCGAGCTGGCGCCCATGCTTGCAATGCCCGATGGGCGCACGGTGGCGGCGCTTGCAGCGGCCATCGACCGCACTGGCCTGAGCATCATCGAATAATTGCAACACCGATACGTGGATACACTTGTCCCTCAAGACGTATCCCGACAAACTGGCAGCATGGCGGAGCAAGTCCGTCCCACTAAAAAGGTACGCGCAAGGCGTGCCAGAAATAGGAAGCGGCAATGGGTTTGGAGCGTTACCGGTATATCGTCGTCGAAGGCCCCATTGGCGTAGGCAAGACGACCTTGGCACGAAAACTGGGCGAGCACCTGGGCGCCAGCATGCTGCTGGAGAACCCCGACGCCATCCCTTTCCTGCCCAAGTTCTACCTGGACATGACCCGCTACGCGCTGCCCACGCAGCTGAGCTTCCTGTTCCAGCGCGTGGACCAGGTCGCGAGCCTGGCGCAGATGGACCTGTTCGGCGGCGCCACGGTGGCCGACTTCCTGTTCGACAAGGACCCGCTCTTCGCCGAGATGATCCTGAACGACGACGAATTCCGCCTCTACTCCGACATCTACCGCCACCTGCGCGTGCAGGCTCCCACGCCCGACCTGGTCATCTACCTGCAGGCCGACATCGACACGCTGATCGACCGCGTACGCAGCCGCTCGCGCGATTACGAAAGCAAGATCGGCGACGGCTATCTGCGCAAGCTCACCGAGCGCTACAGCCGCTTCTTCTACGACTACGCCGATGCACCCGTGCTGATCGTCAACACCGAGAACCTGAACCTGGTGGAAAACGCCGACGACTTCCGCCTACTGCTGCGCCGGATCGAGGGGATGCGCAGTTCGCGGGAGTATTTCAATAAGGCATGACTGGCACTCAATTCCAGCATCCTCAAGCAATCGAATAGATTGCAAAGACGAAAGCCGGCCAACGATGGATTCCCTGCCGACGGGCGTTATTGTGTTCTTTGCCGTCGCTACGATTGTCGCGGCGCTTTGTCATCTCGCACTCAGGCGATATGGACTGGCATCATTGGCGTCCGCGCTTACCGGACCATTCGCCTTTGCTGGCGTATGTATGATCCATGGAGAGGGAATAAGCCTCCCCACCTGGTGGATTTTCCTGTTCTTTCTTGTGCTTTCTGGCGTCGTCGCGCTGGTGGTAGGCTTCCCAATTCTTGTTTGGCGAGTCCATCACGAAGAAAAAGCTCGTGAAAGCGGTTCGTAGGTCAGAGTAGGCTGGACTGAGCTCCGCGAAGCCCAACAATCTTTGTTGATCACCAACAGTGTTGGGCTTCGCAAAGCTCAGCCCAACCTACGATGCCGCATCGTTCGGTTGCATTGCCCACAAAGGACGTCCAACATGTCGACGACTACTTCTGTAGGCTACTCCGGCACACCACTCGCCAAGAAGCTGGGCATCAAGCCCAACTTCCACGTCGCAACCATCGGCGCACCCGATTATTACCTCGACCTGCTGCAACCCGTGCCCGCCGACGTCGTATTCACCACCAACGTCACCAGCGCCACCCACCTCGTCCACGTCTTCAGCACCGACAGACAGAAACTCGCCACCCAACTGACGACCCTACGTCAGTCGCTAGCGCCCGATGCCGCCCTTTGGGTGTCATGGCCCAAGAAGGCATCCAAGGTACCGACCAACGTCACCGAAGATGTCATCCGCGAGCTGGCCCTGCCGCTGGGTCTTGTCGACGTGAAGGTCTGTGCAGTGGATGACATTTGGTCAGGTCTGAAGCTGGTCCTGCGCAAAGCGCTTCGTACATCGTGAGGCCCTCATGACTACCGCACCCCAGCACCCTCTGTCGCGGCACTTCTACACCATGGCCTGCAACAACGCCTGGGCCAACCATCGCCTGCTCAAGGCTTGCAGCCAGCTGAGCCAGGAAGAGTTCGTCGCCACGCGCACCGGCTTCTTCCCTACGATCAAGGCCACGCTCAACCATATCCTGACGGTGGACTGGTTCTATATCGATGCGCTGGAGCGGGAGCTGCGCGGCGAAGTGCCGCACCCGAATTATCGCGACGCCTTCTTCTCGGTAGAGGAGCCCTTCGACACCTGCGCCGCCCTACAGGCCGAACAGGCCAAGGCCGACCGGCGCTTGATCGAATACTGCCGCCAACTCCGCGACGACACGCTGGGTCGCACCGTCACCATACTGCGGACCAAAGGCCCGCAGCACGATAGCCGGACACGCCTCTTGGCCCACCTGTTCCAGCACCAGATCCACCATCGCGGTCAGGTGCACGCCATGTTGGCCGGCACGCACGTTGCGCCGCCGCAGTTGGATGACTTCTTCTGTGCGGGCGATGCACCGCTGCGCACAGCAGACTTTGTCGAGCTTGGCTGGACTGAAGCAAGCATTTGGGGCGAATAAGCCCGTTCTTGTAGAGCGGCGCAATCTTGCAAGGACGCACCGCAATCCTCTATTGAGCCTACCTAAGCCTTTCGCTATTGTTGCGGCGCAGCGTAACTACCCCTGTTTATTGCACCAAGAGCGTGCATAAAGAAGTGAATGCGGTACACTCATGCAATGTCGCCGCAACAAAGCAAGCGCTTGACTAACGAAATTGGGATTCAGATGAAGATCACCGTCTCCACACTGCAAAAGCTCAAGCAAGATGGTCAGAAGATCGTGATGCTGACGTGCTACGACGCCAGCTTCGCGCACATGATGGCCGAGGCGGGGGTCGAGATACTCTTGATCGGCGACTCGCTGGGCAACGTGATCCAGGGCGAAAGCTCCACCCTGCCTGTCACCATGGACCAGATGGTCTACCACACGCGCTGCGTGGCGAAGAATGCCAAGCAGGCCATGGTGCTGGCCGACCTGCCCTTCGGCGCCTACCAGCAGAGCCCGCAACAGGCCTTCGAAGCATCGGCTCGCCTGATGGCAGCCGGTGCCGAGATGGTGAAGCTCGAGGGCGGCGAGTTCATGGCCGAAACCACGGCCTTCCTGGTGCAGCGTGGCATCCCCGTGTGTGCGCATATCGGTCTCACGCCGCAATCGGTGCACGCGCTGGGCGGCTTCAAGGTGCAGGGTAAGACCGATAGCGGCGCCGAGCAGCTCAAGCGCGATGCCAAGGCGCACGCCGATGCCGGTGCCGCCATGGTACTGATGGAGATGGTGCCCGCAACGCTGGCCCGCGAGATCACGGCGCTGGTGTCCGTCCCCACCATCGGCATCGGCGCCGGTGTGGACGTGGACGGCCAGGTGCTGGTCGT
>JAFAKZ010000099.1 GCA_019234745.1 Burkholderiales bacterium | reverse complement strand
ACGGCATGGCTGCGTGTAATACTGCCGAAACCCCTGATCCGCAACGTCGCATTGGCAACAGCCTTTTACCAACGGCTCGGATAGAATAGCCGGCTCAAGGCCATACTTCGCTAGCCCCATGTCCGACGCCGCCCTGCTCGACCAGCTGATCCAGACCGTACGCCACGTGGCGGAGACGGAAGTCATGCCGCGCTTTCTGCGCGTGGGGGCGAGCCGCAAGGACGACGGCACGCTGTTCACCGAGGCCGACCTGGAAACGCAGCGCGCGCTGGAACGCGAGCTGCCGAAGATCGTCGCCGCGCCCGTGCTGGGCGAGGAGATGACGCCGGAGGAGCAGTCCGCCCTGTGGAACGAGAACGACGCGCTCTGGGTGATCGACCCCATCGACGGCACCACGAACTTCGTGCACGGCCTGCCCTATTTCGCCATCTCCGTGGCGCTCATGCGCAGCGGTCGACCCACGCTGGCGTTGGTCTACAACCCCGTATCGAAGGAAGCGTTCTATGCAGCCAAGGGTGCCGGCGCCTTCCTCAACGGCCAGCCCCTGCCGCTCAAGCGCCATGTGCCGCAGATGTCGGAAGCGATCGCCGGGGTGGAGGTGAAATGGCTGGGCGGCCGCCTGCCGCAGCGCCTTTCTTCCGTGGCACCCTATGGCAGCCAGCGCAACCTCGGCGCTTCCACGCTCGACTGGTGCTATATCGCCGCCGGGCGCTTCGACGTCTACGTGCACGGCGGCCAGCGCCTGTGGGACTACGCGGCCGGCTGCCTGATCCTCGAAGAAGCGGGCGGCGCCATGACCAGCCTGTACCACACGGACTACTGGGCCGACGATATCTGGCACCGCTCCGTGGTGGCAGCGCTCAACCCGGGCCTGTTCACGCAGTGGACGCACTGGGTGAAGACAAATATCTAGGGAAATACCTGCCTATACTGGCAGGCAAGCCACAGCGGAATAGCTGCGCAGGAATAGAAATTGGCCGCCCACGAGTAAACCTCGACGCGGCCACCGAACGGGCCGCCCCAAAAGGGCGGCCTGTTCATTTGCGCTGCTTAACGGAAGGTATACGTCAACGTCGCCAACCAGTTGCGCCCCATCTCCGGGTACAAGCTGTACGGGCTGGACGTACCCAGCGTGCCGGCCGTGCTGACGATGCCATAGCTGGCATAGCGGCGGTCGGACAGATTGCGGCCGATCAGGCTCAAGCGGAACGGGCCCTGCGTGTGCGTCAGCTTCACGTCCACCGTGCCCCAGCCGGACAGCCAGTTCGCTTGGTTCGCCTCGTCGTTGTCCATGCGGCTGCGGCCCTGTGCGTGCCACTGCAGGTCCACGCGGTCAGCCTGGCTAAAGGCGTAACCCAGTTGCAGATTGCCCTGCACAGCCGGTACCAACGGCACACGCTTGCCCGTTACGTCGTAGCCACCATAGTTGCCGCTGCGGAAGGTCGCGTCGAGCCAGGTCAGGTTCGCGCCCACGTCGAAGGGGCCGGCATGGTCGTCCCAGCTCAGCTCCCCGCCCTGGTGGCGCGTAGGGGCCAGGTTGATATTGTTGCCAAAGCCGTTCACATAGGGCTGGAAGGCGATTTCGTCGTTCAGGTCGATGCGGAACAGGGCGGCGCGTAGGTGGCTGCCCGCTATCCTGGCGTCCACACCTAATTCCACGTCGTGCGCCGTTTGCGGGCGCAGTGACGCATTGGCAGCCAGCTCGTCCGAGTTCGGCAAGCGATAGCTCTGGCCGGCGCGGGTATAGATGGAGAAATCGCCAGTCACGATCTGCCTCAGGCCCAGTTGCCATGCATGCAGCGTGTTGCTGATGTCCGGCGTACCGGAGCCGGGCGCGCCCTGCGTCACTCGCTCGGCACGCTCACCGGCGGTCAGGCGTGTGCCTGCAACGGGCGTCAGGCCCAGCTCCAGCCACTCGGCCCGCGTATTGAGCGTGCTGGCGCTGCCGCCATAGGTGTTTACGTCCGTCGCCTTGTCGTGGCGCCAGTCGAAGCCACCGGCCACGTCCACCATGCCACCCTGCCAAGCCACATGGGGCGAAATGCGCTTGTCGCGGATGACACGCGTATCGTCATAGCTGCCGAAGCCGTAGTCGCCGAAGAAGCTGTCCGTGTGCTTGTCGCGCTGACTCGCATCCAGCGCCAGGCGCAAGTCACCCAGCTTGCTATCGCCGCGCACGGTATAGCGTGTCTCGTCCAATTCGCCATGGTCGAGCGGCGTATCCGTACCCCAGGGGTCGGTGCTGAACTCGTTCTGACCGCCCGGCGTAACGCGGCGCGGACCAGGGAAGCCTTGGAAGCGCTGGTCGCGCGCCACGTCCACGCTCAAGTGCGTGTCGCTGTCATGCCAACCGGCCTGCGCCTCGCCGCTGTGCGTGCGCGAGTAGTCATTGCCGCGGTTGCCGTCACTGCGGCCGTCCTGGCCATCCAGGCGCAGGGTGTAGGCGTCGCCCACGCCGGCGCCCAGCACGATGCCGCGCGTGCCGTGGCTGCCGGCCACGGCCGTGGCGCCCACGCCGTTATCCTTGCGCGTGATGATGTTGATCACGCCGCCCGTGGCGCCACCGCCCCAGGCGACAGAGCCGCCGCGCACGATCTCGATGCGCTCGATGCGGTCCAGCGCGATGGTGCTCAGGAGCGGTGAGGATAGGTCATTCGTGTTGAGCGGCAGGCCGTC
>JAFAKZ010000421.1 GCA_019234745.1 Burkholderiales bacterium | reverse complement strand
AAAAAACAGGATTGCATCGTGTCCGCACGCAAGATTCTCGTCACCAACGCCCTCCCCTATGCCAACGGCGCCATCCACCTGGGCCACTTGGTCGGTTACGTCCAGGCCGATATCTGGGTGCGCTTCCAGAAGATGCGCGGGCAGACGGTTTACTACGTCTGTGGCGACGATACGCATGGCACGCCGATCATGATCAATGCCGAGAAGCAAGGCATGACGCCCGAAGCCTTCGTCGCCAAGTTGTACGACGGGCACGTGGCCGATTTTGCCGGTTTCCATATTGGCTTCGACGAGTACTACCACACGAATTCGCCAGAAAACAAGGAACTGGTGACGGCGATCTACCGCAAGCTCCAGTCCGCCGACAAGATCGCCGTCAAGACGATCAGCCAGTTGTTCGACCCACAAAAGCAAATGTTCCTGCCGGACCGCTTCGTCAAGGGCGAATGCCCAAAGTGCGGCGCCAAGGATCAGTATGGCGACAGCTGCGAAGTCTGCGGTGCCACCTATGCGCCGACCGAACTCAAGAACCCATACTCCGTTGTCTCCGGCGCCACACCCGTATTGAAGGAGTCGGAGCACTATTTCTTCAGGCTATCGGCCTGCGGCGACTTCCTCAAGACGTGGACGCGAGAGCCCGGCCGCCTGCAGAAGGAAGCGGCCAACAAGATGGGCGAGTGGTTCGAGGCGGGCCTGCAGGACTGGGACATCAGCCGCGACGCGCCCTACTTCGGCTTTGAAATCCCCGATGCCCCAGGCAAGTACTTCTACGTCTGGCTGGACGCGCCGATCGGCTATATGGCCGCCACCAAGCACCTGTTCGAACGCATCGGCGAAGATTTCAACGCTTACTGGGGCAAAGGCTCCGAGGCCGAGCTGTATCACTTCATCGGCAAGGACATCCTCTACTTCCACGCGCTGTTCTGGCCTGCCATCCTGGAAAACTCGGGCCACCGCACGCCGACGGGTATCAATGTGAACGGCTTCCTGACGGTTGACGGCCAGAAGATGTCCAAGTCGCGCGGTACCTTCATCACGGCCCGTAGCTACCTCGACGTGGGCCTGAACCCGGAATGGCTGCGCTACTACTACGCCGCCAAGCTGGGCAGCGGCATCGAGGATGCCGACCTGTCGCTGAACGATTTCGTCGCCCGCGTGAATGCCGATCTGGTAGGCAAGTACATCAATATCGCCAGCCGCGCCGCCGGTTTCATCACCAAGCGCTTCAACGGCAAGCTGGCCAGCACCCTGCCCGGCGACGAGCTGGTCACCAAGCTGCAGGAAGTGGCCGACACGCTGGCCGTAGGCTACGAAAACCGCGAATACAGCCGCGTGTTGCGCGACATCATGGCCCTGACCGACGAAGTGAATCAGTACGTCGACCAGATGAAGCCATGGGAGTTGGCCAAGCAGGAGGGCGCGGACGAGCTGCTGCACGGTGTGTGCTCGCTGCTGATCAACCTGTTCCGCTTGCTCACCATCTACCTCAAGCCCGTGCTACCGAAGCTCGCGGCCGACGTGGAAGCTTTCCTGAACGTACCGGCGCTTAGCTGGGCCGACGCTGGCAAGCTGCTGCTGGACCATGCGATCAATCCCTACAGCCACCTGATGACGCGCATCGACCCCAAGCAGGTCGAGGCCCTGGTCGAAGCCAATAAGGAAAGCCTGGCCGCACCCGCATCGGCCGCGCCGCAGATCGAGCCAATTGCCGAGACGATCGGCATCGAAGATTTCGGCAAGATCGACCTGCGCATCGCCCGTATCGTCGACTGCAAGCACGTTGAAGGCGCCGAGAAGCTGCTGCAGCTGACGTTGGACATCGGCAGCGAGACCCGCAACGTGTTTTCCGGCATCAAGTCGGCCTACAAGCCGGAAGACCTGATCGTCAAGATGACCGTGATGGTCGCCAACCTGGCGCCGCGCAAGATGAAGTTCGGCATCAGCCAGGGCATGGTGCTGGCAGCGAGCGGCGAAGGCCCAGGCATCTACCTGCTGAACCCGGACAGTGGCGCGCAGCCCGGTATGCGAGTGAGTTAAGTAGATTGACGGAAAGAGGCG
Source organism: Burkholderiales bacterium (assembly GCA_019234745.1). Taxonomy (GTDB): domain Bacteria; phylum Pseudomonadota; class Gammaproteobacteria; order Burkholderiales; family Chitinimonadaceae; genus JAFAKZ01. The sequence goes on along the minus strand of JAFAKZ010000421.1, from coordinate 7,257 downwards.
TGGCGCAAGCCGCGCCTTTTTTGTTGATACCCGCTGCCGCTACAATCGAGCGATGACATCCTTCCCCCTCCTGCTTACGCAACGCCTCGTGCTGCGCGAACTCGTGCCCGACGATGCAGAGGCGCTATTCGACATCCATAGCGACGAGCAGGTCATGCGCTGGTTCGGCGCCGACCCGATCGCCACGGTCGACCAGGCCAAGCAACTGATCGCCATGTTCGCCGATTGGCGGACGCCGCCGGCGAGCGGCACGCGCTGGGCTATCGTGCGCCGGGCCGATGATCAGCTATTGGGGACGGCCGGTCTGTTCAAGTGGAACCGAAGCTGGCATAACTGTGTCCTGGGTTATGAGCTGGGTCGCGCCTACTGGAGCATGGGCTATATGCAGGAGGCCCTGCATGCGATGCTGGACTATGGTTTTTCGACCATGCACCTGCACCGGGTACAGGCGGAAATCCATCCGGACAATGCAGCGTCGATCCGCGTGGTACAGCGCCTGGGCTTCAGCTATGAGGGCACGCATCGCCAACAGGGCTTCTGGGGCCAGCGCTTCCACGATTTGCAGTGCTTCTCGCTGCTGGCCAGCGAATGGCCTCCTACGAGTACCGACGCATGACGCCCTTGAGTTTCACCCCTGCTGCCATCCTGTTCGATATGGACGGCCTGATGATAGACAGCGAGCGCGCCGGCCTCGACTGCTGGCGCCAGGCGTCGGCCGAGTTCGGCCTGGATTTCGACGAGGCTTTCCTGCACCGCATGGTGGGCCTGCACGAGCGACTGTGCCGCGAGCTGGTCGAGCGCACGTACCCGGATCGCGACCTTGCGGCCATGTTCCATCGCACCAACGAGCTGTATGTGGCCAGCATCGACGCAGGCCTGCCGCTCAAGCCCGGCATCGTGCCGCTATTGCAGTGGGTGGAGGAGATCGGCATGCCCAAGGCGGTAGCGACCTCTACCCGCCGCCAGACGGCCGAGCTGAATCTGGAACGCACTGGCCTGCGCCGCTATTTCGAAGTTGTCGTCACAGGTAGCGATATCGAGCACCCCAAGCCGGCGCCGGACGTCTACCTCAAGACCGCCGCACAACTTGGCATCGCGCCGCATCAGTGCCTGGTGCTGGAGGATTCGGAACCCGGCGTTCGGGCAGCGCTGGCGGCCGGCATGACGCCGCTGCAGATCCCCGATATGAAACAGCCCTCGCCGGAATTTCTTGCGCTTGGCCACCGGGTGCTCGATTCGCTAGCCGCCGCACACGCTCTTCTGCGCGACACGTTCCGGACGGCGCAACCGTCATGATCGCGCGCCTGCTCCAGATTCAAGGCCGGGTACAGGGGGTAGGCTACCGCTACTCCATGGAGGTCATGGCCGAGCAGTTAGGGCTCGTCGGCTGGGTGCGCAACCGCTTCGACGGAACGGTCGAGGCGCATGCTGAAGGAACCGAGGAACAAGTACGAGCGCTCATCGAGTGGGCACACACGGGACCGCCTGGCGCGGATGTCACGCACGTACTTGTGCAGGACGCGACCGCAGAAGGCTTCGCCGAATTCGGCCGTCGTCCCACCGCATAAATCGTCGTCACATCTGTCACACGCGGGTAAAATCCCGCCATGACGTCCCCCGCTTTCGTTCATCTCCGCCTCCACACCGAATATTCCGTTACCGATGGTCTTGTCCGCATTGACGATGCCGTCAAGCGCGCCAAGTCGGCCGGCATGCCAGCGCTGGGTATCAGCGACCTGATGAACCTGTTCGGCATGGTCAAGCACTACAAGGCCTGCCGCGGCAGCGGGATCAAGCCCATCGTCGGTGTCGACGTCTGGATCGAGAACGAAGCGGATCGCGACAAACCCAGCCGTGCACTTCTCATTGCCCGCAACCGCGCCGGCTACGGCCGCCTGTGCGAACTGATCACTGAAGGCTACCGCCACAACCAGTATCGTGGCCGCGCAGAACTCAAGAAGGCCTGGCTGGAAACGGGCGGTAATCAGGACCTGATTGCGCTCTCCGGCGCGCAGCTGGGCGAAGTCGGTACGCTGCTGCTCAATGGCCAGTACGACGCGGCACGTGAAGCGGCGCAGTGGTGGGACCATCACTTCCCCGGCAACTTCTATCTCGAAATCCAGCGCTCCGGCCATCCTGAGGCTGAACCCTGCCTGAACGGCTCACTGGCGCTTGCATCCGAATTGGGCCTGCCCGTCGTCGCCACACACCCCATCCAGTTCATGGACCGCGACGACTTCCGTGCGCACGAAGCACGTACCTGCATCGCGGAAGGCTATGTACTGGCCGACAAGCGCCGGCCCAAGCGCTACACGGAAGAACAATACTTCAAGAGCCCGGAAGAAATGGCGGAGCTGTTCGCCGACCTGCCGGAAGCGATTGAAAACACCATCGAAATCGCCCGGCGCTGCAATGTGACGGTGCAGCTGGGCAAGAACTTCCTGCCGCTCTTCCCTACGCCGGACGGCATGTCGCTGGACGACTACCTGGTTGCACAAGCCCAGGAAGGCCTGGAAACCCGCCTGGCGCAGCTTTTCCCTAACGAGGAAGAACGGCAAGCACGCCGCCCCGAGTACGACGCGCGTTTGAAGTTCGAGTGCGACACCATCATCAAGATGGGCTTCCCCGGCTACTTCCTGATCGTGGCGGACTTTATCGTCTGGGGTAAGAACAACGGCTGCCCGGTGGGCCCGGGCCGGGGCTCCGGCGCCGGTTCGCTGGTAGCCTACTCGCTCGGCATTACCGACCTCGATCCGCTCAAGTACGCGCTGCTGTTCGAGCGCTTCCTGAACCCGGAACGGGTGTCCATGCCCGACTTCGACGTGGACTTCTGCCAGGACAACCGCTGGCGCGTGATCGAATACACGCGCCAGAAGTACGGCGAGGACGCCGTCAGCCAGATCGCCACGTTCGGCACCATGTCTTCGAAGGCCGTGATCCGCGACGTGGGCCGCGTGCTGGACCTACCCTTCGGCCTATGCGACCGCCTGTCCAAGCTGATTCCGCTCGAGGCAAACAAGCCAGTCTCGCTGGAAAAAGCAATGGAGATGGAGCCGCAGATTGCGGAAATCATCGCCGCGGAAGAAGCGGGCGAACTGCTGGAACTGGCCAACAAGCTGGAAGACCTGACGCGCGGCGTGGGCATGCACGCCGGGGGCGTACTGATCGCGCCGGGTAAGCTCACCGACTTCTGCCCGCTCTACCAGGCCAGTGGCGAGGATGCCTCACCCGTCTCCCAGTATGACAAGGACGATGTGGAGCAAGTCGGCCTGGTGAAGTTCGACTTCCTGGGCCTGCGCAACCTCACCATCATCGAGCTGGCGCAGAACTACATCAAGGACCTGACGGGCCACCCGCTCAACGTGGCGGATCTGCCGCTCGACGACCAGCTTGCCTACAAGATATTCGCCGACGGCAATACGACCGCGATCTTCCAGTTTGAATCGACGGGGATGAAGAAGGTCCTGATCGAGGCCAAGCCGACGAAGTTCGAGGAAATCATCGCCTTTAACGCCCTGTACCGACCAGGGCCGATGGACCTGATACCGGACTTTATCCGCCGCATGAAGGGCGAGAAGTTCGAGTACCTGCACCCGCTCCTCGCGCCCGTGCTGGAGCCCACCTACGGCATCATGGTGTACCAGGAGCAGGTGATGCAGGCCGCGCAGGTGTGCGCCGGTTACTCGCTGGGCGGCGCCGACTTGCTGCGCCGCGCCATGGGCAAGAAGAAGGTCGAGGAAATGGTCGCCCAGCGCGCCATGTTTGTCGAAGGGGCAGCCAAGCTCGACATCCACGCCGACAAAGCGAACGAGATCTTCGACTATATGGAGAAGTTCGCCGGCTATGGTTTCAACAAGTCGCATGCCGCCGCCTATGCGCTGGTCGCCTACCATACGGCCTGGCTCAAGGCGCATCATTGCTCGGCCTATATGGCCGCCACGATGTCCACTGAATTGGACAACACCGATCAACTCAAGGTGTTCTACGACGACTGTCTGGCGAACAAGGTCAAGTTCCTGCCGCCGGACGTCAACGAGGGCTTCTACCGCTTCGTGCCGGTGTCACGTACGGAAATCCGCTATGCACTGGGTGCCATCAAGGGCACGGGTGAGGCTGCCGTCGACTCTATTGTGGAGGAGCGCAAGCGCAACGGGCCGTTCAAGGACCTGTTCGACTTCTGCAAGCGCACGGACAAGCGCATCGTCAACCGCCGCTGCATCGAAACGCTGATCCGCGGCGGCGCTTTCGACGCCATCTGCGAGCATCGTGCTGCCGCTCTGGCGACCGTTGGATTGGCTATGGAGGCCGCCGAACAGGCAGCGGCCAATGCGGGCCAAGGTGGTCTATTCGACGCCTTCGAGCCCGAGCCCGACCACGAGCTGAAGCTTATCGACACGCCGCCCTGGGACGAGACGGTCAAGCTGACAGAAGAAAAGACGGCGATCGGCTTCTACCTGTCCGGCCACCCCTTCACTGCCCAGGCCAAGGCCGTGCGCGCCTTTGCCAAGACGGAATTGGCACGATTGATGCCGCGCAAGGATCTGCAATGGATTGCCGGCACGGCTTTGGAAATCCGTACCAAGATCGGCCAGCGCGGCAAGATGGCCTTCATCACGCTGGACGACGCCACGGCCAAGCGCGACGTAATGGTGTATTCGGAGACCTTCGACGCCGCCCGCGGCAAGCTGCAGCAGGACGCCTTGCTGATCATCGAAGCCAAGGTGAGCGAAGACAGCTACGGCGGTGGCGGCGGTCTGCGCATCATTGCCGAGCGCATTCTCGACCTGGCCGAGGCGCGTAGCCGTTTTGCTCGCGTACTGCAGCTGGAAATCAACGGCCAAGCCGACGCGGCAAAGCTGAAGCAGATCATGGGCCCGTTCACGGGCGGTGATTGCCCAATCACCATTGGCTATCGCAATGGCGATGCCGTCTGCCAGGTTGAGTTGGGTGAGGCCTGGCGTGTGACCCTGCGCGACGAACTGCTCGCGTCCTTGCGTAGCTGGCTGGGTGAGAAAGCGGTAGCGGTCCGCTATTGATCACTTGTAGGTCGGAAGGCGCTTCGCTTTTAGCGAAACTCGCAAGCTCGTTTTCCGACCCATCGGCTAGGACGATTGCGAATTGACGCTGGTTAAGCGTGCTAACGAGCGTCAGCGAGGCTCCGTGCGTGGTTCTTGCCGCTTTAGCGGCTTTAGAACCACGGCCTCCCCCTTGCGGGTGCTCGTTGCGTGGTTGTTGGCGCTTCAGCGCCTTTACAACCACGGCATACCCCTCGCGGGTACGGCGGCACCCGTAAAGGGCATGCCGCGGATTGTAAGCCGCTAAAGCGGCAACAACCGCGCAACGAGGGCGGGGGAGTGGAGTCGATCAGGGGTGAGAGCATTGTTTCAGTCCCCACAAATGGCAAGCGCCCGGGTTTCCCGGGCAGCTGCACTGACCCCAGATCACAGGATCAAGTATTTAGGCGAGCGCTCTCACTGGATGAACTGGAACAACGACATGTTCTTCACGGCGCTATAGGACTGCATCGCAGCCTGCAGGTTCGTCTGCGTCTGCGCGAAGTTGCTGATGGCCTGCGCATAGTCCAGATTGGTCAAACCCGAAATCGTCTGCTGGTAATCCAGGTTCAGCGTCTGGTTCGTCGTCTGCGTCGACGCCGCTTCTTTCATGCGCGTTCCCACGTCCGATTGCACGGTCACCACATTGGTCAGCGCATTGTTCAGGCTGCTCATGGCGGCATTGAGCTGGTTCTGGAAAGTGGCGCTCGACGTGCTCGTGTTCTGATAGTTGTTCAGCGCGTTGACAAAGTTGCCGATAGTCTTGAACAAGCCGGTGTTCGTGCTGGGTGCCATATCGAAGCTATCGCCATCGGCGGGCGTACCGCTCACCGAGAGCTTGGCGCCGAAATTCCAGCCAGCATAGAGCGGCGTCCCCTCACCCGGTTGCTGAGCGAGCACGATATCGGCTCCCGGCGTGTAGGTGCGCGGGAAGGAGTTGGGCTTCGCCGCCGTATCGGTGCGCCCGCCTGCGGGCGTTTGCGTCGAATAGTTGTAGCCGTCGATCAACGAGACGTTGAAGTTGGGCGACAAGGGATTGTTGTCGATGATGTCATAGCTGACCAGATTCTTGCTCGGGTCGTTCGGCGTATTCGGATTCGGCACCGAATGGAAGGCGATGCGATAGTCGTCATGATTGTTCGCATTCGTCCACGCCACCGGGTCGGTGATCGTACCTGGATCGACGACACCCGTCCCCTGGTTGGCCACCAAAGTGCCGTCGAACGTTGCACTCTGCGACGGCGTGCTCGGCGGATTCCCCTGCGACTGGATGTCCATGCCGAATACCGTCACGCCGGCGGCGAGCGACGCAGGAGCCTGTACCGAAGTCGCCCCGTCGGACGCGCGCGTGATCGTGTAATTCGTGCCGTCCCACGATACCGAGTATTTTGACGGCACATATCCGCCAGCCGGATCGCGTGAGAACTGGATCGGGCCGCTGTCGGCCACGGTCACCGTGCGCGGCAGGTCGGGCTGTCCAACGGTGGTCTGGAAGGTGCCGTTGCCGTTCTTGATGTTGACGAAGATACTGGAACCCGAGTCCGACACCGGAACCTGGCGCGAGGTCGAAATCTGTACCAGGCGCTGGCCGTCGTCACCCTGGTAGTTCACGTTGCCGAAGGAGGTCTCGTTGAACGGCTTGGTAGCGCCGGCGTAGCCGGAGAACAGGTACTGACCGTTGCCGTCGGTGGAGTTGGCCAAGCCCATCAACTGCTGGTATTTGGCCTGGATATCCGACGCAATGATGCCTTTTTCCGTGCTGGTCAAAGCAGCGTCGCCCGACTGTACGGCCAGCTGCTGGATGTCTTGGATAACGGTGACGACCTGCCCCAGATTGGACTCGGTGAGCGACAGCGCACTGTTGGCCGAACTGATATTGGCCTGGTACTGGGTATTCTGGCTCTGCGCTTGCGTCAGGTCGAGCGAACGTGCCGACGCGACAGGGTCGTCCGACGGCGTCAGCACCTTTCGGCCGGTGGACAACTGCTCCTGCTGCTGGTTCAGCGACACCTGCAGGTTGTCCATGTTGTAGACACTGTTGGCGTAGATAGTCGACGAGGCAATGCGCATGGTGTGTTTCTCCCCTTCCTAATTCAATTCCGATCAGGGGTTGATCTGCATGATGGTGTCAAAGGCCGTCTGTGCGATCTGAATCGTCTTACTGGCAGCCTGGTAAGCCTGTTGGAAGATAAGCAAGTTTGAT
>JAFAKZ010000406.1 GCA_019234745.1 Burkholderiales bacterium | reverse complement strand
GGAGCGGGTCCGGCAGATCCAGATCGAGGCGCTGGAGAGCCTGCGGCGGCTCCTGCGCCGCCAGGGAGTGTCGCGGGACGTGCTGTTGGGTTGAGCGACCAAACCTAGGAAGATCACGAAGCCGGGCTTGCCCGGCTTTGTTTTTTGCAATGTAGCAAACGGTGAATTGCGCCGACTAAGCTTGATGTTTCGGCAGTGTGTCCCGATCTTCACGGATCAACTGGCGCGACCGAGTTTGCCTGGGAGCCTCTGATTAAGTAACCGGGTCGCGCTGGGTCGAGTCTTGGGGCAAGACGATGTCGCAACGAGCGCCGCATAGCGAGCTATGTCAGTGAGTTGTGACGAAGTATTGCCCCAAGACTCGGCCCAGCCCGGAAGGTTTGCCCTGCTTTTGGCCCGCTGCTGCGTTGAAAGTCGCTTATGTAACCCGTTACACTGCACTCCTTTCGCCTTGCATCAGGCCAATAGCAGGGCAAACGCGATCCCGGTTACTTAATCAGAGGCTCCCGGGAATCGACCACTTGCGGCCAGATTGGCCAGAAACGAACAGAGGTACACATGCTCACCGTCTACAACACCTTGGCCCGCGAAAAGCAGGTCTTCAAGCCCATCGAACCTGGCAAGGTGCGCATGTACGTGTGCGGCATGACGGTGTACGACCTGTGCCATATCGGCCACGCCCGCATGCTGAGCGCCTTCGACGTGATCGTGCGCTGGCTGCACGCCTCGGGCTACGACGTGAACTACGTGCGCAATATCACGGACATCGACGACAAGATCATCAAGCGCTCGGCCGAGGCAGGCACCACGCCCGAGCAACTGGTCGAGCAAACGATTTCCGATATGCACAAGGACCTCGCAGCACTCCTCTTGCTGCCACCCTCGCACGAACCACGCGCCACGCAGCACGTGGATGGCATGATCAAGATGATCGAAGGCCTGATCGCCAAGGGTCGCGCCTACCCGGCCGACAATGGCGACGTGTATTACGCCGTGCGCGAGTTCGCGACCTACGGCAAGCTCTCCGGCAAGTCGTTGGACGACCTGCGCGCTGGCGAGCGGGTAGGTGTCGACCCGCACAAGCGAGACCCGCTCGACTTCGTGCTGTGGAAGGCCGCCAAGCCAGGCGAGCCGCAGTGGCCCTCGCCCTGGGGCGCAGGTCGCCCCGGCTGGCATATCGAATGCTCGGTGATGAGCGAGCACCACCTGGGCAGCCATTTCGACATCCACGGCGGTGGCGAGGACCTACAGTTCCCCCATCACGAGAACGAAATCGCCCAGAGTGAAGGTTGCCACGATCACACCTATGTGAACTACTGGCTGCACAACGGCTTCCTGCAACTACAGGGCGAGAAGATGTCCAAGTCGCTGGGCAACTTCTTCACCATCCGCGATGTGCTCAAGCACTTCGACGGCGAAGTCGTACGCTTCCTGCTCATCCGCGCCCACTACCGCAGCCCGGTGAACTATTCCGAAGACCTGATGCGCGACGCCAAGCACGGCCTAGATCGCCTGTACACGGCGCTGAAGAACCACGCGCCGGCCGAGCGCGCCGCCATCGACTGGGACAGCGACTACGGCCGCCGCTTCAAGACGGCCATGGACGACGACTTCGGCACGCCAGAAGCGGTCGCCGTGCTGTTCGAGATCGCGGCGGAAGTGAACCGCACGGGCTCGGCCGAGATGGCCGGCCAGCTCAAGGCCTTCGCGGGCATTCTGGGCCTCCTGCAACGCGACCCGGCTGCCTACCTGCAGGGTGGGGCGGGGGAGCAGGCCTACACGGCCGAACGCATCGAGGAATTGATCGCCTCACGCCTGGATGCACGCAAGAACAAGAACTTCGCCGAGTCCGACCGCATCCGCAAGGAGCTGGCCGACAATGGCGTGGTGCTAGAGGATAGCCCGCAGGGGACGACTTGGCGGCGGGCTTAAGGCTGCTGCATCGATGACAAGGCGGGCCGATGCCCGCCTTTTTTCATGTGGCTTAGATAGGCAGTTGTTACCTAAACCCCCTGCTCAGCCAGATCCAAGGCAAAGTAGCTGAAAATAAGATCGGCCCCGGCCCGCTTGATCGCGCCCAGCGTCTCGCGTACCACGCGACGTTCGTCGATGGCGCCTGCCGCCGCTGCATGCTTGATCATGGCGTACTCGCCGCTGACCTGGTAGGCCGTGAGCGGGAGCTGCGAGGCTTCGCGGATATCGCGAATGATGTCGAGATAGGCGCCCGCCGGCTTCACCATCAGCGCGTCCGCGCCTTCTGCCTCATCCTGCAGGGCTTCGCGAATGGCCTCGCGCCGGTTCATGGGGTTCATCTGGTAGGTGGCGCGGTCGCCCTTCAGCGAGGTGCCGCTGGCGTCGCGGAACGGGCCGTAGAGCGAGGAGGCGAACTTGGTCGAGTAGGCGACGAT
>JAFAKZ010000337.1 GCA_019234745.1 Burkholderiales bacterium | reverse complement strand
CCGCCGAACTGAATTGGTGCGCTGACTCGCGTTAGCGAGGCTCCCTCGCGGCGGCGAGGGCGGGGGGAGTGGAATCAATCAGCGAAAGGCCGGTTGATACTGCACTGCCCCGAAGCGCACGGCTCTGCCGGGGGGTAAGCTGACGGTTGAGCATTAATTTTTGTCGATGCGACATTATGCCGTCAGGAATTGTTGGATCAAACGACCAAAGCGACATGAATACCCGTACTCTTGGCTATTTGAAAGCCCTTATCTTCGTCGCCTGCCTCTTCCCCATCGCCCGCGATGCGTGGATCGTACTGAGTGGGCAGGCCATTAACCCCATCGAATTCATCACACGCTCGATGGGCACCTGGACGCTCACCTTCCTGCTGATCACGCTCGCCATCACGCCGCTCAGGCGCCTTACGGGCTGGACGGTGCTACAGAAATTCCGCCGCATGCTGGGGCTCTTTGCCTTCTTCTACGTGGTGCTGCATTTCACCACTTATATCTGGCTCGACAAGTTCTTCGACCTGCACGCCATCCTCAAGGACATCTACAAGCGCCCCTTTATCACGGTCGGCTTCGCCGCCTTCCTGCTGCTAACCCCCTTGGCCGCCACCTCGACCGACGCCATGATGCGGCGCCTCAAGCGCAATTGGGGTCGGCTGCACAAGCTCGTCTACCCCATCGCCATCCTGGGCGTGCTGCACTACTGGTGGCTGGTGAAGAAGGACCTGACGCAGCCGGAAATCTATGCGGGGGTGCTGGTGGTGCTGCTCGGCGTACGCTTGGTTTGGAAGTGGCAGGCGGGGCGGCGGGATGCATCTGCCGAGGTCGTTGCTGCTGCGGCGTCGCGCGGGTGAGTCTGCCCTTGCATATTCGTGCCGCACGACCCGAAGAGGCTGAGTTGTTGGCATGCATAGCGTGGGCGGCGAAAGCGTCGTGGGGATACGTGCCTGCGCAGCTGGAGGCTTGGCGCGAAGGCCTCACTCCCAGCGCCGAATCGATTTGGCTTAATCCCACCTATGTCGCGGAAATCGACGGTGGCGTCGTCGGGTTCTACCAGGTCAACCTCACCGCGCGCCCGGTTGAACTGGATCATCTTTGGGTATTGCCGGAGCATATGCGTAAGGGCGTCGGCCAGATGCTCATGCGGCATGCGATTACTGCACTTGCCAGCAGAGGCGTCGCGCACCTACACATAGACTCCGACCCTAACGCCGAGCCGTTCTATTTGGCCGTTGGAGCTACGCGCGTTGGAGAATATGCTGCGCCGATAGATGGCGAACCACAGCGAATTCGGCCGCAATTGCGTCTATCAACACCGCCGCGTAGGGCGTAACAGCGAAGTCGTTACGCCGCATGGTCAGGCTAATGGCTCGATGCAATTTGGGACGCCCATTCGGCGCAATGCTTCGCGATTGCGCCCTACGAGCTAAGAGGACGGGTGTGAATCATCCGCTTCCAATACTTCGATCTCAAAGTTATCGCCATCCAGCACGCTTATGCAATCCGAAGAGCCAGTAATAAGATACTCGTTCGCTTGGCCGCTTAGTTGTGGCATCAAGAAACCACTCCTAGCGCACTCCTGTTGATACCAGCCGCCGTCTTGAATCCTAAAGAACCAACCGTTCGGTTTCGAGCATTCCGGCCAAAACTCCAGAAGGTCGCCTTCGTCCAACACGCGAAAGCCTGACACGCCGTAGAAGGTAACAACTACCTGCTTGTTCGATGGGCTATCAGCGAGCGTTACTATCAACTTTGCGTTGCCAGACACGTACTCGATACGAAGTATGTAGCTACCGTTCGAGAGCGATACTTCCGTTGGTACGGGGTGTGCAGTGAGTGCCATATCGTAGTCTGCCGCGAACTACTGCCCCTTCACCACCACATCCAGCTTCACCTGCTGGCTCTTGCCGCCGGCTTCCACGGTCAACACCAGCGGCACCTTCTCACCCGACTTCAAGGGGCCCTTCAGGTCCATCAGCATCACGTGGTAGCCATTGGGCTGCAGCGTCACCGTCTTGCCGGCCGGGAGCGGCAGGGCGGCGACGGGGCGCATGCTCATCATGCCCTTGTCCATCTTCATCTCGTGTACTTCGGCGGTGCCGACGTTGCCGCCTGCCGTCACCTTGGTGAGCTTGGCGTCCGTCTTGGCCGTGATGTCGAAGTAGGCGCCGGAGACCGGTTGGCCGGGGACGGTGGCGCGGGCCCAGGCGTTGGCGACCGTGACGTCGACGGCAAGCGCGGGCAGGGCGAGGGCGCAGAGGGTGGCGATGAACATCTGCTTCATGACGGCCTTTCGGAAAGCGTTATTGGTACTTGGTCGGGTCAGCCAGGCCTGCGGCTTCGAAGCCCGCGCGGCGCAGGCGGCAGGAGTCGCATACGCCGCAGGCGCGGCCTTCCAAATCGGCCTGGTAGCAGGAGACGGTGAGGCTGTAGTCCACGCCCAGTGCCGCGCCCGTCTTGATGATGTCTTCCTTCTTGAGGTTGATCAGCGGGGTGCGGATGCGCAGGGTGGTGCCTTCGACACCGACCTTGGTGGCCAAGTTTGCCATGGCCTGGAAGGCGGCGATGTATTCGGGGCGGCAGTCGGGGTAGCCGGAGTAGTCCACTGCGTTGACGCCGATGAAGATGTCGTTGGCGCCCAGCACTTCGGCCCAGGCCAACGCGTAGCTCAGCATGATGGTGTTGCGCGCGGGGACATAGGTGATGGGGATTTCGCCTTCCTTCACGCCGTCTGTCGGTACGTCGATGCTGGTGTCGGTGAGCGCCGAGCCACCGAAGGCCTTGAGGTCGATGGTGGCGACGCGGTGTGCCTTGGCACCTAGGGCTTCCGACACCCGGCGTGCGGCCGCCAGTTCGGCATTGTGGCGCTGGCCGTAGTCGAAGCTCAGGCAGTAGGCGTCGAAGCCGTCGCGGCGGGCCATGGCGAGCACGGTGGCGGAGTCGAGGCCGCCGGAGAGCAGCAGGACGGCGGGGCGGGGGGATTGGGTCATGTTGGTCCTTTGCGGCATCAATCACGCAAATCGGGTTAGCGGCTAGCGCCGCAATTTGTTCCGCGCGGTGCGCGGTTTGAGCGGGGCTCGTCCCGCAGCCGAGGTACTTTCTTTTGCTTCGCCAAAAGAAAGTACCCAAAGAAAAGGCGACGCGAGGAAGCCGCCCCTTCGGGGTGCTCTGCGCTCCTCAACTGTCGTTGGCGGCTGCGGAACTCGCCCTGCAAGCAGGGCTCAGACAGTCCTCGCCGACTTCCCCCACGCCAGTTTCCGGTGCTCGACGGCTTCGACGGGAGCTGGGTGCTCCGTATACACGTTGGCTATGGTTTGGCGCGTATTGTAGTCTAGGGTGCCATCCGGCTCACACCCCCGGCCTATCGCCCCACAAAATCTTGTGCAGCTGCACCTGCATGCGCACGGGCAGCTTGTCTTCCAGCACCCAGGCAGCGAGGTCCTGTGGCTTCAGCGTTTCCCAGACGGGGCTGAACAGCACGGGGCAACGATCCAGCAGCCGGTGCTCTGCCAGCTGCGCGCGTGCCCATTCGTAGTCCGTGCGGTCGCACAGTACGAACTTCAGCTCGTCGCTGTCGCGCAGGTGAGGGAGGTTTTCCCAGCGGTTCTTACTGAGTTCGCCCGAGCCCGGCGTCTTCAGGTCCATGATGCGGGACACGCGCGGGTCGATGTGTTCGATGGGCAGGTGGCCGCTCGTTTCGATGCTGACCGAGTAGCCGGCGTCGCACAGTGCCGTCATCAGCGTGGTGCAGTGCTTCTGCGCCAGCGGTTCGCCACCCGTTACGCATACCGTGCGGCAGTTGTACTCGGCCACACGCGCCAGGATGGCGTCCAGCGTCATGCTTTCGCCGCCGTGGAAGGCGTAAGCGCTATCGCAGTAGCCGCAGCGCAGGGGGCAGCCGGTGAGGCGCACGAAGACCGTGGGCAGGCCGCTGCGGCTGGTTTCGCCTTGCAGCGAGTGGAAGATTTCGGTGATGCGTAGGGTTGCGGTGCTCATGCCTGCGGCCATTTCGACTTGTTCAAGTACAAACGGCATGGGATTACCCATGCCGTGCGTACAACTGCTTGAATTGTATCAGGATTCGCCGGGGTCGACGAGTGGCCCCCTGATTACAGCTTCTTCAGCTGCTTCTTGGCGTCTGCCGCGGCGTCCGAATCCGGATAGCTGGCGATGATTTCCTTTAGCGTCTTGACGGCACCCTTGCGGTCGCCGCGGTCGAGCTGCACGCTGGCGATGGCCTTGAGCGCGTCGGGTGATTTGACCGAGGTCGGATAGCTGTCGACCAGACGGCGCCAGGAAACCAGAGAGGACTTCATATCGCCCGACTGGGCCTGCGCCATGCCAAGCCAGAATAGGGCGTTCGGGGCTGCCTGCGTCTTCGGGTAGCTGTCGGCGATATCGCCCAGGCCCTTGATGGCGGGCTTGTACTTGCCGTCCTTATAGAGCGCATAGGCGCTGTCGTAGGCGGTGGCCGCGGCTGCTTCCTGCTGGGCGTTGGCTGCCTGGGCGTCGGGGTTCTGGGCGCCCGGCTTGCCCTGTTCGATATTGCGCACGCGCGTATCGAGATCGACGTACAGGTCCTGCTGGCGCTTCTGCAGGTTCTGCAGGTCGTTGGTGATCACTTCGAGCTGGCCGCGCAGATTGGCGATCTGCTGGTTCAGCTGATCCATCTGGCCGACCAGGTCGACCAGCTTCTGGCTGGTGCGCGAATCGAGGTCGTCGACCTTGCTGTTCAGGTCCTTGATCTGCGCGCCTTGCTGGTCGCGGATCGTGGCGATCTGCTTGCGTGCCTCGTCGTCGTCGAACAGACCGGCGTGGCTGGGCAGCGCGATGGCGGCCAGCATGGCCAGCGAGAGGAGCCGTTTGGACATGGTGATTCCGATCTAAATGCCTGTGTGAAGTCTTTCGACAGCTGCCCACCAAAAAAATTTTGATCAGGCTTCAGCCGCAAAACGGCCCCGGCCATTGCTGACCGGGGCCTGCCGTTACTCCATGCTACGTAGGCTTACAGGCCCTTGTAGACGATGTCGTCGCGACGGTTCTCAGCCCAGCTGGCTTCGTCGTGGCCCGTGGCCTTCGGCTTTTCCTTGCCGTTGCTGGTGGCTTCCAGCTGGCCTTCCTTGGCGCCCAGCACTTCCAGGGCCTTCTTCACCGCTTCGGCGCGCTTTTGGCCGAGCGCCAGGTTGTATTCGCGGCTGCCGCGTTCATCGGCGTTGCCTTCGATGCGCACGGAACGGTCGCCACGGCCGGCCAGGTACTTGCCGTGTGCGTCCACGGTGGCGCGCTGGTCGTCGCGGATGTCGTACTTATCGAAGTCGAAGTACACGCTACGCTTGGCGAGCGCGCTGTTCGGGTCGTTCAGCGGGTCGATCGCGGCCTTGACCGGCTCCGGAGCCTTCGTCGTGACAGGCGGTTGCGCCGGCGCATTGTTCGTCACCGGTGCGGCCGGTTGTTCCTTGGTGGCACAGGCAGCCAGCATGGCAACGGCGCTCAGGCCGATCAGGTTACGTGCAAGAGTGAGCTTCATTTGATACATCCTTTCTTAGTCGGGCTGTTTCTGGAAGTGTTAGAGCGTATTCATGCTCTTATGGATTGGAGGATAGACGAGACATCGGCAACTGGTTAGGGAAAGGTCCCCAAGCAGGTTCCCGTACATCGCCCTGCGTGCTCAGGCGCTGGTGCACCCGGCCGTCGCTGCTCACGGTGGCCAACACGCCGCGCCCGCCTACCTGGGTCGCGTACAGAATCATCTTGCCGTTGGGCGCAAAGGTCGGTGATTCATCTCCCGGGCCTTCCGTCAGCACCATGGTCTGTCGCGTCGTCATATCGAAGGTGGCTACATTGAAGCTGCCGCCATCACGACGAATATAGGCCAGCATTTTGCCATCTGGCGAAAAACGTGGCGTGACATTGTAGCTGCCCTCGAAAGTCAGGCGCTGTGCATTGCCGCCGGTGGCTGGGACAAGGTAGATCTGTGGGCTGCCGCCACGGTCCGAGGTGAAGGCGATCTGGCCGCCATCGGGCGAGAAGTTCGCTTCCGTATCGATGGCCGGCGTCTGCATCAGGCGGCGCTTGCTGCCACCGTCCAACACGTAGATCTGCGAGATTCCGTCGATGGACAGTGTCACGGCCATGGTGTGCCCGTTGGGCGCGAACGTGGGGCCGCTATTGCTGCCCTTGAAGTTGGCGACGATATTGCGCGAGCCGGTGTACACGTCCTGCACCACCACGATGGGCTTCTGCTGCTCGAACGAGACGTAGGCGATGCGGTGGCCGTCCGGCGCCCAGGTAGGCGACATGATGGGCTCGCGCGAGCCGAACACTTCCTGCGCGTTGAAGCCGTCCGCGTCCGCCACCTGCAGCTCGTACTTGCTGCCTTTCTTCACCACAAAGGCGATCTTCGTCTCGAAGATGCCGCGCTCGCCCGTGAGTGCTTCGTAAATCACGTCCGCCACCTGGTGTGCGGCCTGGCGCATATCGGAGGTGGCCGTGTGGATCTGCACGCCCGTGATCAGCTTGAGCGTGACGGTATCGTACAGGCGCAGGCGCACGTCGTAGTTGTTGTCGGCACCGATGCGCACGTCGCCGATGGCGAGCGAATCGGCCCCACGACCCTTCCAGCTGCCCAGGTCGGGCGGTGGGCCATCGGCCGGCAGCGTGGCGCCCGACGGGTCGACCAGCTTGAAGCGGCCGCTGTGGTCCAGGTCGTTGCGCACGATGGGCGTGAGCGCATCCTTGAGGCCCGCTTCGCCCACGAAGTTGGCGATGGCAATGGGCAGCTGGTTGCCGCCTACGCCCGTGATGTCGATGGTGATGTCGGCCTGTGCCAGCAGGCTGGACGCACCCAACACGGCACTCAATAGATAGGTGGCAATGCGCTTAATCATGGAGGCGGTACTTGATCTTGTGTGTCTGGAATAGGGAGAACTCGAGCCCGTTCGGCAAGGCAGGATAACTGCGAATCTTTTCAATCGCACGTTTCGCCGCCTGGTCGAAGCGCTTGTTGCCGCTCGAGGTGACGACCTTCACAGAGAAGATCGTCATGTCCGGTAAGAGTACGACCTGGTAAACGGCCTCCGGGTTCTCGGCAGGCTTCCTGCTCTTGTAGACCATATTTGTACGAATGCGTTTTCGCACATGATCCACATAGTCCGCCAGCACTTCTTGCGGCGAAGGTTGCGGCGGGGCCGGCGGTGTTGCATTGACCGCAGCGGGTTCGGGGGTAGGCGTAGGCGTAGGAGCCGGCTGGCCGTGCCCTGCGAACTGGGCGCAGGCGCTCAGGCCAAGGGCGGCAAGTATCAGTGCGGGTCGGTGCAGACCCATTTGGGCAATGTTCACGGTCTTAATCATGCAATTTGAATCTCAGCGTGGCCGTGCGGACGTTGCTGAACTCCATCCCCGGCAACAAGGGGGGGAATTGGTTTGTCCGGACGATCGCCCGTCTTACCGCGTCGTCGTATGTGGGCACGCCGCTGGATTTAATCAATTTGATATCGTCGGACAGAATGGTCATATCGGGCAGCAGCGTGACCTGATAGATCACCTCCGGGTTGCTCGCACCTTCGTCGCCATAGCTGATGTTGCGCCGCACCTTACCCTGCACCAGTGTGGCCCACTGGTTGTATAGGCCCTTCTTGTCTCCGGCCTCCGCCTTGCCGGCCAAGGCGGCAATGCTACCCAGGTTCGGCCCCTGGTCCCGTGCCAGCGATTTCAGATCGAACGCCTTGTTCACGTCCAGCTTGGGCTCCGCTTTGGCATCCGTCTTCTTCGGCGGTTCCGTCGGTTTCGGCGTTACCTTGGGGGTAGGCGTGGGTGTTGGGGTTGGCTTGGGGGTCACCTTGGGTGTCGGCGTCGGCGTCGGCAGCGGCGTAGGTGTCGGTTTCTTCTGTGCCTGTGCCTTGCGCTGCGCTTCCAGCTCGATATCGGGCGTCTGTGTGGGCGTGGGTTCCGGCGTGGGCTCGACCACGGCCTTGGGTGGCGCGACCACGCGCGGCGGCGGTACCACGGGCGCGGGCGGCGGGGGCGACCACATCTCCACCTGCACGGGCGCGGCCGAGTGCGTCTGCCAGTGGATGCCGAAATAGAGCATCGCGGCGATGATGCCGTGGATCAATACGGCGAATACGAAGGAAAGCGCGGTATGTTCCTCGCGCCGGGCCGCGTGACTCATGACTTCGGGATCACCACGAGGCCGACGTGCTCGATGCCGGCGCCCTTGAGTTTTTCCATCACCTGCACCA
>JAFAKZ010000461.1 GCA_019234745.1 Burkholderiales bacterium | reverse complement strand
GCCAACCGTGGCTTGACCCAGTTAGCAGACGCTTGATCTATCGGTCATAAGTATGGCCGAGCTATTTGCTACGACACGCGTCAGGCACGCCTTCCTCGCGAATCGGTATGGTATGTTTGTAGAAGCACGCCAACGATGGCTGATCATAGAGAGGCGCGATGTCCCCTTTGGCCGATAGTATTCGGACCTGATGGACGCGCATAACGAGGGAACGCCAATGAGCAAGTGGCCGGCAGCACACTTGACCGACCTGCGCGGTGCCAGCCGTCTGGCTGTCGATGGCGTCCTTGGACTGACCCATCTGGTGGAGTCGCTGCATCACAATATCGCCAGGCGGCCAGCCATTTTCGGCGCTAGCGTGCCCGGCCCCACCCGAGGCATTACCGGTTTCAGCTATCGCAGCGTGCGTTGGGTGACGAAACTGGTTGGCGGCTCACTGGATGCCGCACTTGCCACGCTAGTTCCGGCGGCAAGCACGCAAGGCGTGTCGCCACGGCGCGAGGCCATACTGGCGGCACTAAATGGTGTGCTGGGCGATCGCCTTGCGGACACAGGCAACCCGCTGGCCATCACGATGAGCTTTCGGCAAGGCGGTCAGGCACTTGCATTGAACACAGATGCGCTTCGCACAGCATTCGATCAGCCGACGGGGAAATTGCTGATTTATCTGCACGGCTTGTGCATGAACGACCTGCAATGGGGGCCACAAAGCGCGCCCGGCGACCCTGAAGAAGCCAACATCGCAAACCTCTCGGCCGCGGCGACGCTCGCTTGCGAGCTTGGCTGCACGCCACTCTACCTGCACTACAACACGGGACGTCATATCTCGCACAATGGGCGCGATTTCTCGGTGCTGATGGACGAGGTGGTTTGCAATTGGCCGGTCCCGGTCACCGAGATCACCATCGTCGCCCACAGCATGGGTGGATTGGTTGCGCGCAGCGCCTGCAACGATGCTGCAGTATCAACACGCGAATGGCTGCGGTATCTCAAGAAGCTGGTATTCCTGGGTACGCCGCATCTGGGGGCACCGCTTGAGCGCGGTGGCAACTGGGTGGATGTGATCTTGGGTATCAGCCCCTACACTGCACCCTTCGCCCGCCTGGGCAAGATGCGCAGCGCTGGCATCACCGATATGCGCTACAGCAATCTGCTGGATGAGGACTGGGCCGGACGAGATCGCTTTGCTCGATCACCGGACCGGCCGAAGCCACTGCCTTTGCCAAAAGGGGTGAAGTGTTATGCCGTCGCCGCGACGACAGGCAAGCGTACCCGTGACATGTCTGATCGGCTGCTGGGCGACGGACTGGTGCCGGTGGACAGTGCGCTCGGCCGACATGCCGACGCAAGTCGCTGCTTGGCGCTGCCTGCCACGCACACGTGGATAGCCTATGGGATGAATCACTTTGAATTATTGCACGATAGCGCCGTGTATGAACGGCTAGGGCGCTGGCTCGCGCCACGCCCAGCCGGGACGATTCTTGCCTAACCGCGGGGTTCGGTACCTGCTCTGGGCGGGATCAAGGTGATTCCAGTACAAATGCTCAGCGGCGTCGCGGTCGCCAAGCACGAGGATCACGCTCGACGCAGATGCGGTTCCGCTGGGCTTGGCCGCACGCAGCCTAGTGCAGGCGGCTACGCTTTTGAGCATACATTTGTTCGTCTGCCAAAGAGACATAGTCCAATAGCGTCTGTCCGCCACTCGAATCGCACTGTACAGCCCCAGCACTGATTGACACGCTGTATGGCCGTTCCTGCATCAGATTGAACGCGTGCAGATTGGCGCGGATACGCTGCAGGATGATGTCAGGCTGCTCGTCGTCCAGTGTATATGCGATGAACTCGTCTCCGCCAAGCCGTGCGACCACGTCGGCGTGTCGAAACGATTCGCGGATGATGAGCGCGGTGTCCTGAATCAGACGATCGCCGACATCATGGCCCAGTTCATCGTTCACGCGCTTGAGGTCGTCGATATCGACGAATATCACGGCACTTTTCGTATGCTTGCGCAGCGCCACCTTGTACAGCTGTTCTGCCTGTAGGAAAAAACCGCGCCGGTTGTACAAGCCCGTCAATACATCGGTAAGCGACAGTAGCCGCATTTCGGCCGCCGCCTCGTCCCGTCGCGCCAGTTCCGCCGCATGTGCCAAGGATGTGCTCGCCATTTCTTCGCGTTGGTCACACACCCGCTGCTCCAATGAGCCGTGTGCCTCGATCTTGCCCAGCGCCGCTGCAGTCAGCTGCAAGATATACGATAGCGCCAGCTTGCACCGATCCAGCTCGGCTGCATCCAAATCATGGGCCCATGCTACGGCCAGGACGGCTACCGCACCTTGCGCCGGCGTCGCCAAGGCAAGCATGCGAGGTCCGCTGCGTTCACGCTGCTGACCACGGTGGACCTGTTCATCCGCAACGCCTGCCGCACTGGAGAGCAAGGATATGCCGGTTTGATATAGCGGATGGTCCGCACCTGCCGGGTGGGGGCTGCCGTGGTCGTCGAAACCGACGATGTTCAGCTGACCGCCGCACTGGAGCAGCAAGGCCGCCTTTGATCGAGTCATCTCAACCAGCGTCCGGCCGACTAGCTTGAGTGATCCGCTTGCATCGTCGGTCTGGAGCAGATCGCGCGACAGTGTCAACAGTACACGCAAGGGACCAGGAGCAAGTTCCGGCGCTTCTGCCTGCTTCGTCATCACTCACTCCCTTTTCGTGGGCGCCCCTGCCGTGAGCTCTACGCTCGTGACTTAGTTCTTGTGGAGTTCTACGCCAAGGCCTGGCTAGGGAGCCTCTGATCAAGTATCCGGGATCGGATACCTGATCAGAGGCTCCCTAGGTTCAACCCCGATATTGAGATATTGCTATCGCCCGTACCTCTTCTCGGACCGCAGTCCACGCGCCTCTGGCGTTCGCTTGTCTTCAGCATCCCATCGCTGTGTCGCTGCAGCGGCTACCCTAGTCGATCAGCAAAGAATATACCCGTCGCATCATTACACTTCGCCCCCTCAGATGTACGGTGCCGGCCCAATTCAAGGAGGTTCGGCGCAAACATGATCGGCGCGCTCATCCTGATCCCTGCGCTGTCGCACTTCCTGCTGCCATCGATAATGGATGTCGAAGCACACTCCGCATCGCCCATTGATGCACAAAGCGATTGCACGAGCCTGGAATCCTATAAGTAGCACGGTAGCCACACTCGACCGCTTTGAAGTTAAAGCTCCATAAGAACTTACCAATAAAGCCACTCTTGAGGCG
>JAFAKZ010000005.1 GCA_019234745.1 Burkholderiales bacterium | reverse complement strand
TGACCCTATAATGCGCCGGCGCCAAGTGCGCCTATTCGTTCGATACGATATCGCTTAGCCGTCGGGCCGTTGAACACCCGATTCATCTTCTTTTGAGAGACACAATATGATGAAGCTTTCCGTACATCTTCCGCTGACCGTCGCCATTGCCCTGACGTCGGTTGCCCATGCCGATCTCAAGGCCGTCCCCGCACCCGACGAACGCGTTGCCCATTTCGTGCTGACCGGTGGCGTCACCTACGGTGGCGACACGCTGGAAACGGCCAACTATACCAATGGCGATTCCGTCGACATCAAGGCCGGCGGCCTTATCCAGCTCGGCGCCGGCTTGTTGCTCAAGATGCCGGACGATCCCATCGCCCTGCAGCTGACGGCCAACTACCAATGGGATGGCGTGAGAGCGAAGAACGGCGATGCCACCTTCTCGCGCGTGCCGCTGGAAGCAACCCTGTTTTACACCGGCGTCGACCGTTGGCGCTTCGGCGTTGGCGCCCGCTACGTGACCAGCCCGCACCTGCGCGGCCTGGAGGACGCGGGCGGCCAGAACATCGACTTCAAGAGTACAACGGGCGCGCTGATCGACGTCGGCTACCGCATCACACCAGGCTTCTGGGTGGAGGGCCGCTACGTATTTGAGCGCTATACGCCGGAAAACACCTACTACACGACCTATACGCAGAAGATCAACGCCAACCACGCGGGCATCTTCGCCACGGGCATTTTCTGATCGCCCACTGCTGCGCCAAACAAACGCCCGCCTCCACATTTGTGGGGCGGACGTTGTATTTCAGCGTTGCTGGTCAATTGATACCGAGCCGCTCCATGCGATAGCGCAGCGAGCGGAAGGTCACGCCCAGTATCTTCGCCGCCTGGGTGCGGTTGAAGCGCGTCTTGTCCAGTGCCTCCAGGATGGCGTCGCGCTCCACACGGTCGAGGTAGTCCTGCAGCGGGTATTTGTCGCCCACCGGGATGTCCGACGCCATGTCCCCCGTGTCCGCTCTGCGCAGTTGCAGGTCGTCCGGCGAGATGCGTTTGCCATCGCACAGCGCCAGCGCACGCTCCAGGATATTCTCCAGTTCGCGTACGTTGCCCGGGAAGTCGTAGGCCGCAAGGGCCTTGAGCGCCTCGGGCGCAAATTGCGGCTCCTCCACGCCATTGTGCTTTGCAATGCGCGATAACACGCCCGACGCAACGGCCGGGATATCCTCGCGCATCTCGCGCAGCGCCGGCATCTTGAGCTCGATCACGTTCAGCCGGTAATAGAGATCCTGGCGGAAGCGCCCTTCATCCACACACTTGGCCAGGTCCTGGTGGGTGGCGCAGACGATGCGTACATCAATGGCGACTTCCTTGGTATCACCCAGCTTGCGTACATGCTTTTCCTGGATGGCGCGCAAGAGCTTGACCTGCATGGTCAGCGGCAGGTCGGCCACTTCATCCAGGAACAGCGTGCCCTGGTCTGCCGCCTGGAAGAAGCCGTCGCGCTCTGCGTCCGCTCCAGTGAACGCGCCCTTCTTGTAGCCGAAGAACTCGCTCTCCATCAGGTTCTCGGGGATAGCACCACAGTTCACCGCCACGAACGGCTTGTCCGCGCGCGCCGACTGGCTGTGGATCAGCCGCGCCGCGCGTTCCTTGCCGCTGCCCGATTCGCCCGTGATATAGACGGGCGCCAGGTTGCGCGACAGCTTTTCGATCAGGCCCAGGGCGTTCATCAGCGGCGGCGACTCACCAATGAAGGGGCGTTCTCCCGCGGCCGCCTTGACCTTGACGGGCGAGCGGTCCAGCGCCAGGGCCGAGCGTACTAGCGTGCGCAGCTGATCGAGCGAAACGGGCTTGGCGAGGTAGTCAAAGGCGCCAGCCTTGAGCGCCTCCACGGCGTTGTCCAGGCTGCCGTAGGCGGTAATCACCGCCACTGGCACGTCGTAGCCCTTGGTCTCGATATAGCGCACAACGTCCAGGCCCGAACCGTCACTCATGCGCATATCGGTCAGGCACAAGTCCACGCTCTCCTGATCCAGGCATTCCTTGGCTTCGGCCACGCCGCTCGCAGTGACGACGTCCAACCCCATCTTGATCAGGGTCAGTTCTACCAGTTCGCGCAGGTCCGGCTCATCGTCGATGACCAGCACGCGGAAAGATTTACGTGGGTTTTTGCTCATGCGGGGCGAACGGGGAAGGTGATCCGGAAACAGGCGCCATCGGGCTTGGGGATATATTCCAGCACGCTGTCGTTGCCAGCGCAAATTTCCCGCGCGATATACAGACCCAGACCCGTGCCCTTGGCATCCGTGGTGAAGAAGGGTTCGAACAGTTTGGCGATATCCTCGGGCCGCACACCCGGGCCGTCGTCGTGCACGTCCAGCACCCAGGCGTCGTTGCGGCGCGCCACCACCAAGCGCAGACTGCCCGCCTGCTTGCTGCCGAAGCGCCAGCCGTTGCGGCATAGGTTCCACAACACCTGATGCAGCTGCGCCGCGTCGAATCTCGCCACGGCCCCCATGGGACATTCCACTTCGACATCAGCCGCCAAGTCCTCGGTCTTGCGGAACTCTGCCGCGAATTCGCGCAGCCACAGGTGTAGACGCAAATCCACCGGCTCGGCCCGATCGCGCCGGTTGAGGTCCAGCACCTCCTGCACCATCCGGTCCAGGCGCTTGGCGTTGTCCATGATGATACGTGTCAGCCGGCTGCTTGCCGCATCCTGCGCATCCTCGGCCAATAGCTGCGCCGCATGCGTGATGGCCGACAGGGGGTTGCGGATCTCGTGCGCGATATTCGCCGTGAGCCGCCCTAGCGCCGCCAGCTTCAGTTGCTGCGCCTCGCGCCGCAGGCGGTGCACGTCCTCCAGGAACACCACCGTGCCGTTTGCCGCCACGCCCACGCGCACGGGCATGAAGCGCGGTCGCACACTCTGGCGCCCCTCGTCGAATTCAATGATCGTGGGCAAGTCCCCGGCCAACCAGCCCGCCATGGCACGTGCCAAGTCCGGATTGTAGTCGTCCAGGTGCGTCTTGCCCGCCACGAGACCGGTGCCAAGCAGCATCTCGGCGCGCTGGTTGAACTGCCGCACTACGCCAAACTCATCCAGTACCAATACGCCATCCGATACGTCCTGCAGAACCAATCGGTTGACCTGAGCCAGGTTGGCCAGCGCCTGGCCGCGTTTCTCGGCCAGCGCTTCCGACTCCGTCGCATAGCTGGCCAGGCGAAAGGCCAGCCAGGCAGTGGCAAAGCAGGCGATAGACAGGAGCGCCGCCTGCACGAAGTCGACTACGCCCACGCCGTTCACGGCGTTCCAGGCCTGCTGCAGTAACAAGGCGATACTGGCCAACGCTGCGTGGAACAAGGTGGTACGGCCACGGCTGATCAGCCCCGCTGCGGCGAGGTAGGGCAGCAGCAACAGGCCTACGCCCGTGCGCAGGCCGCCGGCAAACTGCATCAGCAGCACGATGTAGACGATGTCGCTCGCCACCTGCACCGTCAGCAGCAGTTGGAAGCGCGGCCAGCGCGTGCGCAGGCAGACCCAGTAGAGTAGCGTGAACCCGATGTAGACGGCGGACAAGCCCGTCAGCAGCGCCGTGTGGGGCACGTCAGGGAACAGCTGCCGATGGAACAGGCCCGTCACGATCAGCAGCGTGACCGCGATCACGGCGCGGAAGGTATTGAACACCTTGGCCGAGCGCCAGAATGTTTCTGGGGTGGGAGATGAGGGTCGGTGCATGGCCCTTGTCATGAATCAGGATTGGAGGAAACAGGACGGAGTCGTCAGCAAGACGCTTCTGGCTAGGCGTGCAAACGTAGACAGTACGTTAGTACGGCAAGTTTGCACAACAGCGCCGGAAGCGTTTTGGTGGCGACGCCAACAATGATAAGCTGCGCGGCCCATGAAAGCGCACGCCCATCCCTTCCTGCTCCCATTCTGCCTCGCTGCGACCTGGCTGGTGTGGGGCTCGACCTACCTGGGCATCAAGTTTGCGCTCTTGAGCTTCACGCCCTATGTGCTCTCAGGCGTGCGCTACCTGGTAGCGGGCTTTGTGTTGCTCGCCATAGTGAAATTCCAGCGCGCACCCTGGCCCAATCTGCGGCAAACGCTCAACGCGGGCATCATCGGCATCCTGATGACCACCATAGGCAACGGGCTGACCTGCGTGGCCGAGCGCACTATGCCCTCGGGCGCCACGGCGCTGATCATCGCCTCCACGCCGCTGATGACCGTCGTACTGGGCCACCTGCTCGGCACGCGCGCACGCACGCTGGAATGGTACGGCATCGTGCTCGGCATCGTCGGCATCGTCCTGATCAACCTTGACGCGGAACTCGCCGCCGACCCGCGCGGCGTGGCGCTGGTGATGGCCGCCTGCTTGTCCTGGGCCCTGGCCTCCGTGCTCATCCCGCGCCTCGATCTGCCTGAGGGCGCCATGTCCTCGGCCGTGCAAATGGTCGTTGGCGGCTTCACCTCCATCCCCATCGCGCTGGCCATGGGCGACCGCATCCCCAGCCATGTGGAGCCCAAGGCCGTGCTGGCGCTAGCCTACCTGATCGTATTCGGCTCCATCATCGCCTACTCGTCCTACGTCTGGCTGCTGCGCAATGCACGGCCAGCGCTCGCCTCGAGCTGCAGCTACGTCAACCCCGTGGTCGCCCTGTTCCTGGGCTGGCTGGTGGGTGGCGAAGCGGTAAGCTGGCCCCTGGTGGCAGGCATCGCCATCATCCTCACGGGTGTCGTACTGATCTCGCGCGCCAGCCACCACTCGCAGGCGCCGGAGCCGGAGCCGGAAGCGGCCACCGATTGACGTTTGCGGCATCTCGCCGCCCCGGTGCTTTCCTGATAGCCTGCAAGGCCGAACCGCAGTTGTTGGAGCCTGTTTATGGCCTATTTGGCGGGAGCGTTCGATTGGTGCGGGATGCAATGCAAGGCGCGGTGCGCAGCCCAGGCCGGCCGCCTGTGCAAGCGCCGCAACGCGGCAATGCGCCCGCACCAATCGAACCCTCCGGGTAGCCGCGAGAACCGGCTGCCTACGTTGTTACAGCTCCTTGCCGTGGAACCACCACGACGCGTCGCTGTGCCTAGTATTCAGCCGGTTCTCGCGGCTGCGCTCCCGCCAAATAGGCCATAAACAGGCTCATACCATGCCTACGTCTTCCTACCTCGAACGCATCCTCACCGCACGCGTCTACGACGTTGCCGTCGAAACCCCCTTGGACGAGATGGCCGCCCTGTCAATCCGCGTGGGCAACCGCATTCTGCTCAAGCGCGAGGACATGCAGCCCGTGTTCTCCTACAAGCTGCGCGGCGCCTACAACAAGATGTCGCGCCTCTCGGCGGAACAGCTGGCGCGCGGCGTGGTGACCGCCTCGGCCGGCAACCATGCGCAGGGCGTGGCGCTGTGTGCGCAAAAGCTCGGCTGCCGCGCCACCATCGTCATGCCGGCCACCACGCCCAGCATCAAGGTCGACGCCGTGACGCGCCGCGGCGCCCAGGTCGTGCTGCACGGCGACTCCTTCAGCGACGCCTACGCCCACGCCATGAAGCTGGTTGGCGAGATGCAGGCCACCTATGTGCCGCCCTTCGACGACCCGGACGTCATCGCGGGCCAGGGCACCGTGGGCATGGAAATCCTGCGCCAGCACCCCGATGCCATCCGCGCCATCTTTCTGCCCATCGGCGGTGGTGGCCTGGCGGCCGGCGTGGGGGCGTACGTGAAGCGCCTGCGCCCCGAGATCAAGCTGATCGGCGTGGAGCCGATCGACAGCGACGCCATGCGCCAGTCCATAGCGGCCGGCCAGCGCATTACGCTGGAACATGTGGGCCTGTTCGCCGACGGCGTGGCAGTCAAGACAGTGGGCGAGGAAACCTTCCGCCTATGCCGCGAGGTGCTGGACGAGATCATCACGGTGGACAGCGACGCCATGTGCGCCGCCATCAAGGACGTGTTCGAGGACACGCGCTCCATCCTGGAACCCTCGGGCGCACTGGCACTGGCAGGCCTCAAGGCCTGGGCCGCGCGCGAAGGGGCGCAGGGCGACACGCTGGTCGCCATCGCCTCCGGCGCCAATATGAATTTCGACCGCCTGCGCCACGTTTCGGAACGTGCCGAGTTGGGCGAGCAGCGCGAGGCGGTGCTGGCCGTCACCATCCCCGAGCAGCCAGGCAGTTTCCGCGCCTTCTGCGAGCTGCTGGGCAACCGTAGCGTCACGGAGTTCAACTACCGCTTCGCCGACGCGCGCGAGGCCCATATCTTCGTCGGTCTGCAGATTCACGACCGGCAGGAGGTAGCCCGCCTGGTCGTCACGCTCAACGAGCACGGCCTCAAGGCCATCGACCTCACCGACAACGAAATGGCCAAGCTGCATATCCGCCATCTGGTGGGTGGCCGCGCGCCGCAGGTCGAGCACGAGCTGGTCTACCGCTTCGAGTTCCCCGAGCGGCCCGGCGCCTTGCTGAACTTCCTCACCCATATGGGGCGCGGCTGGAATATCAGCCTGTTCCACTACCGCAACCACGGCGCTGACTTCGGCCGCGTGCTGGTGGGCCTGCAGGTGCCGCCGCACGAGGAGGAAGCCCTGCAGCGCTTCCTTGATGAGCTGGGCTATCGCTGCGTCGACGAACGCAACAATCCTGCCTACCAGCTGTTCCTGGGCTAGCGGCAAGCTTAGAACAATCTTAAATAATTGAATTTGTTGGAATAATTGCTAGGCAAAGCGGCAGCGAGCGGATATATTGTCGGTCTACATTTCGCCGAGCCGCCATGCGCCTCTGCCCGCTCCTCCTGCTATGCCTCACCTTCGCCTGCGCCGCCCAGGCCGCAGGTACGGCTGCCCCCGTGCCTGGGAAGCGCACGGACTACCTG
>JAFAKZ010000584.1 GCA_019234745.1 Burkholderiales bacterium | reverse complement strand
CAGCTGCCACGGCGCGACGGTGGTGCCGACGATGCCGATGATGAGTAGCATGACGTCGGACAGCGGTGCATCGGTAGGCATGCGCGGAACGACAAAGTCGTGCATGACGACGCCGATCGGCGGATGGACCATGAAGACCAGCGGAATCAAGAGCAGGCTGCCCGCGACCA
Source organism: Burkholderiales bacterium (assembly GCA_019234745.1). Classification (GTDB taxonomy): domain Bacteria; phylum Pseudomonadota; class Gammaproteobacteria; order Burkholderiales; family Chitinimonadaceae; genus JAFAKZ01. The sequence goes on along the minus strand of JAFAKZ010000584.1, from coordinate 6,963 downwards.
GCACCATGGAAAAGCGCTCGAAGCGGCGGAAGTCGCCCGTGCTGGCGGCGGCGATCACGAGGATGGCCGCGCAGATCACGCCTTCGACCTTGGGCAAGCCGAGATAAGACAGGCCCAGGCTGATGCCGATGAATTCGGTGACGATGGTCAGCGCATTGAGCAGGAACAGGTCGATAACGCTGAACGCGCCCCAGAACTTGCCGAAGCGTTCCAGGATCAGGCGCGCGTGACCCACGCCCGTGACGGCGCCCAGGCGCAGGACCATCTCCTGGTTTACGTACAGCACGGGGATCAGCAGGGCCAGCGTCCACAGTAGCGTGGTGCCGTAGTTCTGGCCGGCTTGCGAATAAGTGCTGAAGGCACCCGCATCGTTGTCGCCGACCATGACGATCAAGCCCGGACCCAGGATGGCCAGCAGAGTCTTGATACGTGCCCACCAGGTCGTACGGCGGGCGATATCGCCCTGGCGTATGGTGCCGAAAGCACCGCGGATGTCGCCGATGTGGGCGGTGTCCAGCACGGCTTGTGGTGTGTTCATATTGCTCACGGGTATCCCCTTCTTATGGATTTAGTGCAGCGTTGCCAGGCGGCGCAGTAGATCGGTCGCTACCGCCGCGGCCTTGGCATCGCGTTGTGCCAGGCTTTGCAGGAGTTGCTTACGCACGGCGCCATTGCTCACCGCTACGAGTGCGGCCGGCTCGAACATGGCTTCAATCGGCGCACGCAGCTCATCGGCGAGAACCGATATCTTGAGCGGCCGACCAGCCAAGCGGGCTGGCTTCCCACCCAGGCGGCGCAACAGCGCATCGGCCTCGGCAAAGCTACGTGCGACATAGGTGTGACCGTGGGCGGCCGTCAGTTGAATCGTCAGCATGTCCGTACTCCCTCTGCGTAGGACATGGCCGGAATGCCAGCCATGTCGCATTACCATCGTTCGGCTACACCAATCAGGCAGGTGCAACCGGGCAACATTGCATTGCCTGCCTCAGTGCTTGCGCACCAGCGAAGCGCACAGGCGACGGACGCGGTCAATCACACGGATGGAACCGGTGAAGGCGTAGGGATGGGCGTGCTGACCAGCGAAGTGGTCGTGGTGGGTGTTCTGGACGAGTGCGTAGAACATGGTGGTGCTCCTTGTTGCTTGTGGAAGCGCCGACCATCGCCGTCCCGATTTAGAAGGTAAGGGACGGCAGCCGTGCACTTCCGAATGATCGATATGGGTTCATTTCGGTAAAGCGTCGGTGATGACTGGGTTCAGGGTCTGGCATCTTGCCCTCCTTAGGCGCGATCAATGCACGTGCGCTAAGCGCACGGGCGGGGATGCGAGCCGCAACAAGCGGCCCGCACGGAACGGCACTTGGTTGCACGCCGCTGCCCGTCGGCCCGGCATAAGCAGGGGCGAATGGCAACGAGGCACAACGGCCCGTTCTAACGGTCAGGAGGATGCGAGAGATGTTGAATCGCACCAACCTTGCTGATGGCAAGGCGGCTACGATCCCGAGGGAGGGCGGTCGACTTGCGGATCAGCGGGACAAACTAGAGTGACTACTGCCGGATTCCACGAATGGACTCGCCTTTATGAAGATGCCCGGACTATAGACCCCGCCGGGCCGCAAGTCAACCCCCTCCCCAGGATGGGGTGTGGATTGTCGCAGGTGATGTCATCTCGTATCCGAGATTACAGATCAAGCCTTGCTGGCCGCGGGGCGGAAGTGGCGACATCCTGGTCCTACCGGTGAGGATAGGGATAATCCGCGGTTGGCGTATTGGGTCCAAGGATGCGTTGATCTGATTTTCGGGGCCAAGTGGACGGCGACGTTCTAGCATGAATATATTCCATCGAAATGGAAGCACGGAGCCCGCCATGAACCTGAGAACCCGCCTCAACCTCCTGCTGGTCGTCATGCTGCTGGGGCTGCTGGCCTTCGGCCTGTATTCCGCCCTGGCCTTGCGCGCCCACATCATGGAAGAAAAGCGCATTGCGCTGCACGAACTGGTCGACTCGGCCTACGGCGTGTTCGAGCAACAGTACGCGCAGTTCCAGGCGGGCAAGATCACAGAGGACGAGGCCAAGCAGCGCGTCAAGGACGACCTGCGCAAGGCTCGCTACAACAAGGGGCTGGACTATTTCTTCATCAACGACATGGCCGGCAACACCATCATGAACCCTGCCAAGCCGGAGCGGGAAGGCAAGAACTTCCTCGACAGCAAGGATCCGACGGGGAAGGCCTATATCCGCGATTGGATCGAGCTGCTCAAGCATGAGCCGGCGGCCTATATGGACTATCACTACCCGCGGCCGGACAGCAAGGACCACCCGGTGCCCAAGGTGTCCTATGCGCGCCTGTTCGCGCCGTGGAACTGGTGGGTTGGCACGGGCGTGTACATCGACGACGTCGATGCAGAATTCCACAGCGCCGTGGCCGCCCTGCTCGTCTTCCTCGTCGCACTGGGCGGCATCCTTGGCACCTTCGGCTGGTGGGTGAGCCGCAGCGTGCTACGCCAGATCGGCGGGGAACCTTCGGACGCGGTGAAGCGCGTGAGCGAATTTGCCGAGGGCGACCTGACGCGCCTCGCCGTAGGCAACGCGGACATGGGTGCCAGCGTACTGGGTGCGCTCGCCAATATGCAGGGCAAGCTGGCGGGCCTGGTAGGCGATATCCGCTCGGGCACGGCGGCCCTGACGACGGAGTCGGGCCAGCTATCGGAATCGGCCCAGGCCATCAGCTCGGCCGCGCACAGCCAGGCCGAGGCGAGTGCCAAGACGGCTGCCGCCGTCGAGGAGCTGACCGTCAGCATCGCCGAGGTATCGGAAATCGCCTGCGCTACTGAGGAGAATGCGCGCAGGACCGCGGAACTGGCGACCAGCGGCAATGGCGTGGTGCAGCAGGCCACGCAGGAGATCCGCAATATTTCCAGCTCGGTGCATGAATCGAGCGATCGCATCCAGACGCTGGTCCAGCGTTCGCGCGAGATCGGCGACGTGACCAAGGTGATCAAGGATATCGCCGACCAGACCAACCTGCTGGCGCTCAACGCCGCCATCGAGGCAGCCCGTGCCGGCGAGCAGGGGCGTGGCTTCGCAGTGGTCGCTGACGAGGTGCGCAAGCTGGCCGAGCGCACGGCATCGGCCACGATCGAGATCACCAAGATGGTGGACGCCATCCAGAACGACACGGTGCAGGCCGTCGAGGCCATGGAAACCGTGCTGCCGCGCGTGAAGACGGGGCAGGACCTGGCACAGCAGGCCGCGGCGCTGCTTGAGGACATCCAGCGCCAGGCGCGTGACTCTCAGGGCAAGGTCAGCAATGTGGCGCAGGCAACGCGCTCCCAGGCGGCCACGGCCAACCAGATCGCCGGCCACGTGGACGAGATCGCGCAGATGTCGCAGACAACCGATCAAAGCACGCGCAACAACCTGTTGGCGGCCAAGCAGCTGAAGTCGCTGGCCGAGAAGCTGCAGCTGGATGTGTCTTTCTTTAAGACCTGACCGCGAAATGCTTACAAGGCATCGCCCGGCACCCGCACCCAGCCTTCCATCAGCACGCGCGCGCTACGGCTCATGATGGCCTTGGTGACTGTCCATTCGCCGTCCTGTTGGCTCGCTTCCGCCCCAACTCGCAGGGTGCCGGACGGGTGGCCGAAGCGCACGGCCTGGCGTTCGCCGCCGCCTGCCGCGAGGTTCACCAGCGTGCCGGGAATGGCCGCTGCCGTACCGATGGCGACAGCCGCCGTGCCCATCATGGCGTGGTGCAGCTTGCCCATGGACATGGCGCGTACCAGCAGGTCCACATCGCCCGCCGTAACCGGCTTGCCGCTGGAGGCCGTATAGTCGCGCGGCTTGGCCACGAAGGCGACCTTGGGCGTGTGCTGGCGCGTGGCCGCTTCTTCCACCGTCTTGATCAGGCCCATGCGGATGGCGCCGTGGGCGCGAATCGTCTCGAACATGGCGAGCGCCTTCGCATCCCCATTGATGGCGTCCTGCAGCTCCGTGCCCGTGTAGCCGATGTCTTCCGCGTTGACGAAGATGGTCGGGATGCCGGCGTTGATCATGGTGGCCTTGAAGGTGCCCACGCCCGGTACTTCCAGGTCGTCCACCAGATTGCCCGTGGGGAACATGGCGCCGCCCGCGCCTTCTTCTTCGGCGGCCGGGGCGATGAACTCCAGCTGTACTTCAGCGGCTGGGAAGGTCACGCCGTCCAATTCGAAGTCGCCCGTCTCCTGCACCTCGCCATTCGTGATGGGTACGTGGGCGATGATGGTCTTGCCGATATTGGCCTGCCAGATGCGCACCACAGCCATGCCGTTGTGCGGAATGCGGCTGCCGTCTACCAGGCCGCCCGCGATGGCGAAGGGGCCGACGGCGGCCGACAGATTGCCGCAGTTGCCACTCCAGTCGACGAAGGCCTTGTCGATGGACACCTGGCCGAACAGGTAGTCGACGTCGTGGTCGGGCTTGCTGCTCTTGGCCACGATCACCGTCTTGCTGGTGCTCGAGGTCGCGCCGCCCATGCCGTCGATCTGTTTGCCGTAGGGGTCTGGGCTGCCGATCACGCGCATCAGCAGCTTGTCGCGCGCGGCGCCCGGGACTTGGGCGGCGGCGGGCAAGTCCTGCAGGCGGAAGAACACGCCCTTGCTGGTGCCACCACGCAGATAGGTGGCGGGGATTTTGATTTGGGGGGCATGGGGCATGTTGATGGATCCTATGTGTTGATACGCGGTGTAGAGAGTCGCAATGGGCATGAACTGCCGACGTCGAGCGCCTGCCAGATGGCCTCAAGCACGGCATCCGTGTGCAGCAAGATATCGTCGTTCCAGAATCGCAGCATGGTGAAGCCTTGCTGCTTCAGCCAAGCGTCGCGCAGTTCGTCCGAGGCACTTCCCTGGTGCTGGCTGCCGTCGGCTTCGACGATCAGGCGGGCGCCGAAGTGGATGAAATCCACGATGTACGGCCCGAGGGGCTGCTGACGCCGGAATTTCTGCCCAGCCAGTCTGCGGGCGCGCAAATGGCGCCAAAGCAGCATCTCGGCGTCCGTCATGTTTTGACGCAGCACCTTGGCGAAGTCGCGTGTGTGCAAGGGTGTTCCCTCTCTCCCCCAACCCCTCTCCCGCGAGGGGAGAGGGGAGTGATGAAACGATATGCAGTTGTGAAAACTCAGTACGTCGCAGGAGCGATGGTTACGATGTACTAGCCTCTTCTGGCTCTCCCCACTGGGACTGCCGAAGCAGCGCTAGCCCCTCTCCCCTCGCGGGAGAGGGGAGTGATGAAACAATTTGCAGTTGTGAAAACTCGGTACGTCGCAGGAGCGATGGTTACGATGCACTAACCCCTTCCGCCTCTCCCCATAAGGACTATCGAAGCAGCACTAGCCCCTCTCCCCTCGCGGGAGAGGGGTTGGGGAGAGGGGGGTAGGCCCGCAACAACCTACACCGTCGCGCCTTCCAAAAAGTCCTGCGCAAAGCGCTGCAACACGCCGCCGGCCTCATAGATCGACACTTCCTCGGCCGTATCCAGTCGGCACGTCACCGGTACTTCCACGCGTTCGCCATTCTTGCGGTGGACGACCAGCGTGAGGTCCGCGCGCGGCTTGCGCTCGCCCGTCACATCGTAGGTTTCCGTGCCGTCCAGGCCCAGCGTCAAGCGCGTGGTGCCAGGCTTGAATTCCAGCGGCAGCACGCCCATGCCGATCAGGTTGGTGCGGTGGATGCGCTCGAAGCCTTCCGCGACGATGGCTTCCACGCCCGCCAGGCGCACGCCCTTGGCTGCCCAGTCGCGCGAGGAGCCCTGGCCGTAGTCCGCGCCGGCCACGATGATCAGCGGCTGCTTGCGCTCCATATAGGTTTCGATCGCTTCCCACATGCGCACGACCTTGCCTTCCGGCTCGATGCGCGCAAGCGAACCCTTCTTCACTTCGCCATCCACCACGGCCATTTCGTTCATCAGCGTGGGGTTGGCGAAGGTGGCACGCTGCGCCGTCAGGTGGTCGCCGCGGTGCGTGGCGTAGGAATTGAAGTCTTCTTCCGGCAGGCCCATCTTCGCCAGGTACTCGCCTGCCGCGCTATTGGCGAGGATGGCGTTGGACGGCGACAGGTGGTCGGTGGTGATATTGTCGCCCAGCACGGCCAGCGGGCGCAGACCCTTGAGCGTACGCTCGCCGGCCAGCGCGCCTTCCCAATAGGGCGGACGGCGGATATAGGTCGACATCTCGCGCCAGTCGTACAGCGGCGCCACGGCTTCCGCCTGTGTGGTCGAGACGGCGAACATGGGCTCGTACACCTTGCGGAAGTGCTCCGGCTTCACGCTTTGGGCGATGACGGCGTCGATCTCCTCATCCGTCGGCCATAGGTCCTTGAGTGTGACGGGCTTGCCGTTCTTGTCGTGGCCCAGTACGTCCTTCTCGATGTCGAAGCGCACGGTACCGGCGATGGCGTAGGCGACCACCAGGGGCGGCGAGGCCAGGAAGGCCTGCTTGGCGTAGGGGTGGATGCGGCCATCGAAGTTGCGGTTACCGGAGAGTACAGCCGTCGCGTACAGGTCGCGCTCGACTATCTCCTTCTGGATGACGGGGTCCAGCGCACCGGACATGCCGTTGCAGGTGGTGCAGGCAAAGGCGACGATGCCGAAGCCGAGCGCTTCCAATTCAGGCAGCAGCTTCGCTTCTTCCAGATAGAGCTGCACGGCCTTGGAGCCGGGTGCAAGCGAGGTCTTCACCCAGGGCTTGCGCGTCAGGCCGCGTGCGTTCGCGTTGCGCGCCAACAGGCCGGCGGCGATCACGTTGCGCGGATTGCTGGTGTTGGTGCAGCTGGTGATGGCGGCGATGATGACGGCGCCGTCCGGCATCTGGCCCGGCACTTCTTCCCAATGCCCGGCGATGCCACGCTCGGCGAGCGCAGACGTCGGCAGGCGCTTGTGCGGGTTGGACGGGCCGGCCATATTGCGCACGACGGTGGAGAGATCGAACT